>JAIMBL010000223.1 GCA_023511615.1 Leptolyngbyaceae cyanobacterium HOT.MB2.61 | reverse complement strand
TTGTCATCTATCATGAATCAATAGTAGATCCATTTTACATGGAAGATGTAAAAGTTATTTTCTTACAAGTCCTAAGTCTAAACTGGCAGTCCCAGCGCGATCTCCCTCTCTCTTAGTAGATCGGGTATAGTAGATCGGGTAGGAGGCGTTGCTGAATCTGGAGATGGCAAAAGTGCTGGATGCTTGAAACTTTGTTTCAATTCACCCGGCTTTTCAGCAACGCCCGCTTAGGATACGTTAGTGCCAACGTAACGCATCAATTCCATCCATCAAAACCTCACACTTCCCAAATCCTCGATGGCACTGCTGGTTTTCCAGCCTTACCCAATCTGGTGAATAAATTTCTTTCATAACAAATGGAAGCGAGATAGAGGTTTAGGCTAATTGTGATGGAAATTCTTAAGGGATATATCGTTAGTCTGTGGGATCCGGAGTTCATCCCAACTGGTTTGAGAACAGCTGCATTCGTCGGGTCTTTACTGTTTTTAATTAATCATGGCCCTGCCCTTTTGCGCAGAGAAATGACCAGTGAGCGATGGATTTCTACGGTTCTGACTTACACCATGCCTTACCTGGTCTATGTTTACGGTCAGTACAGCTATCGTCGTAAAATTAGCTGCAAGGACTCTCGATTGAAGTGAAGACCTGAGATGGCTCAAATTTTTTTGGCGATCGCCGCCATCCTGGGCGGGTTATCGGTTGCCGCGGGAGCGTTTGGTTCCCATGCCTTGAAAGAACGCCTCAGCGATCGCGCGCTGGAAGTGTTTGATATTGCCACTCGCTATCAGATGTATCATGCGCTGGCCATTTTGCTGGTTGCCGTATTGCTGAGTCGGGCAGAGGCAGCGCACTCACTTCTCACCGCCTCCGCTTCTGCCTTTCTGGTTGGTATTTTAATTTTTTGCGGTAGTCTGTACGCCATTAGCCTGAGTGGAGTCAAATGGTTGGGAGCGATCGCACCCCTGGGTGGCGTCGCTTTGATGGTGGGCTGGGGGTGTCTGGCGATCGCGGCCTTTAGCTACAAGTAATCTTTATCGTTTTCCAGTCACCACTAACCGCACGCCTCCGGTGGGAGTGAGGGTAAAGCCCCGTCTTTGGGCTTTAATCGGCTTACGGTCTGCCAGAGCGAGCTGGTATTGGGATAAAACGGTAGCCAGCACCAGTTTCATTTCCAATTGGGCCAGAGCGTAGCCCAAGCAGCGCCGATTTCCGCCACCAAAGGGCAGGTATTCCGAAGGAGTATACTGACGTTCAAAAAAACGTTCTGGCTTAAATTGCTGCGCATTCGGGTACAGGTCTTCCCGATAGTGCACAAGATAAATACTCGGCATCAGAACAGTCTCTGCATCAAATTCGTATCCGCCAATTTTCATAGGTAATTTGGTGATGCGAGGAAAAATTACTGGAATTACCGGATACATACGTAGTGTTTCCTGGCAGACCGCCGTTAAATAGGGCTGTTGGGCAATATCCATCGGGTTTGCAAACGTCTCTAAACTGTCGAGTTCTTGCAACAGCTTTTCACGAACATTGGGATTTCGATGAATTTGATAAAATGCCCAGGCCAGGGTTGTGGCAGTGGTTTCATAACCGGCGAACAGAATGGTCAGCAGTTCATCACGTAATTCCTCATCGCTCATCGCCTGTCCATTTTCATCCTGTGCTGCCATCATCAGGCTTAAGACATCGCTACGCCCCTCGTCCCCTTTTTCTCTTCTGTCATCAATTTCGGCCTGAAGCAGATGGTGAACCCGGTGCTGTCGTTGTTTCATCTGGCCCCAGGGAGTCCAGGTTCCCCAATCTTTTTGTAAGAATCGCAGAAAAAGAATACTGGAGCGGAGGGGAGAATCGGTCATATCCAGCCACGCAGTGAGGAGTGGCTTGAGCTGTTGATATCGTTCTCCTTTGCTTAAACCAAAAACAATCTGTAAAATCACTTCCAGGCTAACTTCTTGCATGGCAGTGCGAGCCACAAAAGGCTGCCCAATCTGCCACCGACTGGCGACCTGTTCTGCAATCAGACAAATTTGTTTGGCGTAGGTGTGTAACCGCTCTCCATGAAAGGGCGGCATCAACAATTTTCGTTCGCGCCGATGGCGATCGCCATCCATCAGCAGGAGAGAGTTGCGCCCGACGAGCGGTTCGGCGATCGCATTTCCCCGGCCAACATCAAACTGCCTGGCGTCCTGGTTAAAAATTTCTTGAATCATTTTAGGGTTGCCGATTACCACATAGGTACCCATTCCACCCAACTGCATCGTGAAGAGGTCTCCATACCTTTGGCTGTAATGGTCTTGAAAACCAAGCGGATCGGCAATCCAGGTGATTAATTGCCACCAGGGAGGGGTGGTGATGCAATTTGGTAGCTGACTCAAAGTCAAGATTCCATCCGTTCTGTTAGGGGTCTATCTCTACATTAATCAAAAGACAGATGACTGGTTGAAAAATTGGGTTCTCCCGGCTTGCCGGTGAAAGAGTAGCTTACGCTACTCTTTCATCTAAAACAAAATCCCTGAAATATTGATTTTGTTTTAGTGATAAGCACCGCTGATCACCAGACTCTCAGAAGAACCAGAAGAAGAACCAGAAATTGCCTCAAGTTACGAGGTAATACCAATCCTCCATGCTGAAGTTTCAGCATCCCAAAGAATAAAAAACCTGCTCCCTTCTCTTGCAGAAGAAGGGTTAGGGATGAGGGCATTTTCAGAGCAATTGTAAGTTGTGAATTTTAAGTCAGGTAGGCCTATGGTAGTAGAGCTGCTTAAACATCCTCAGAAGGGATCAATGGCTCTAGCTTTTCAATCAGGTCAGGAAGCTCATGACAAATCACATCCCAAACAGTTGCAACATCAACGCGATTGTATTCATGAATCAAGCGATTTCTCATTCCAATAATAGTTGACCAGGGAATGTCAGGTTGGCTGTCTTTCATGGATTGAGACACTCTTCTCGCGGCTTCACTAATCACTTCCAACTGCCGAACAGAAGCGTCCTGAATCAGTGTATTTTGCTGAAAATTTTCCCAGGATATGCCTGATACGTATTGTTGAATGAATTTTACGTCCTGCAAGAATCATATCTAGAAGCAGGGATTGATCTCGATCCATTTTTGTAAAACACTCTGTGGATTTTAATTGAGAATTGAGGGGTTCTATAGAGATTTGAGATTGGGTTGAATAAATGGGTTTGGCGGAGGCTAAAATCCTGCGACGCCGCAGATAGTTGGTGCTGGACTGGATTGATGTTTTCAGGATCACATCAACATCCCGTTGAAAGAGATCTTTTAACTCACTCTGAAGATTTACCAGTTCAAATAAACTCAGGTGGACACCCGGTGAAAAGGTCACTAAAACGTCAATATCGCTATTGGGATGGAAATCCTCTCGCAGAACAGAACCGAAAAGGGCCAGCTCAGTAATTTTCCAGCGCTGACAAAACTTGGCAATTTGAGCCTGGGAGGCTTTGAGGCGATCGCTGACTAAACTCTCCAATTCAGTAACCATCACTGGCCTCCCTGGAAATGGGCACTCTTGACAAAACCTTCACTGGTGATTGCATATTCAAATCCCTTTCTCTCAGAATACTGTACTGTTTTCTCAAACTTCATTCCCAACTTTTCAAACACCTACCGGGAAGCAATGTTAGGTTCATCGACTCCCGCGACCACACGGGTCAAACCGAGGTGTTCAAAACCATGGCCGTGTCGTTGTGATTTCTAATTCAGCCATTGTGGGGGAGGAAGGATGAGTTTTGAGTTCAAGGCGAAGGAGCAAACAGGTACTTTTCTGCAAAACCATCACTAAATTAGGTTTCTCAGATGCTTATCAGATGATTCAAAGTCTTTTCTTAACCACCCATCAGGCTCTACCCATTCCGCAATCCTAAATTAACCCAATAAGGGTAGTGCCCAAATCGTAATGATTTTTGAGTCATGAATGATGGCGGCTGGCGCCACTCATCATTACCTTGTTAGGTCTACCCCAATAAGTACTTATGGAGCGATTCTATGTCTTCCGAACACTATGACTTGATTATTATTGGCACGGGTGCGGGTGGTGGTACGCTGGCCTATCGCATGGCGCAGAGTGGAAAGAAAATTTTGATTTTAGAACGGGGTCCGTTTTTGCCTAGGGAGAAAGATAACTGGAATACGAAGGTTGTGTTTAACAGCGATCGCTACCACAACTCTGAAGTCTGGTATGACCGGGATGGCAACGAGCTACATCCCGGTATGAGTTATTTTGTGGGAGGCAATACTAAAGTCTATGGGGCGGCGCTGTTTCGTCTGCGAGAAAAGGACTTTGAGAAGTATCAGCATCGAGAAGGCATTTCTCCGGAATGGCCTCTGAAATATCGGGACTTTGAACCTTACTATGTCCAGGCAGAAAAGCTCTATCAGGTGCATGGCAAAAGTGGTCAGGACCCGACAGAGCCTGACCGCAGCGAGGAATTTCCCTATCCTGCGGTCAGCCACGAACCTCGCATTCAGGAGGTCAGCGATGCTCTGGCTGCTAAAGGACTCCATCCTTATCACACTCCGGTTGGAATTCATTTGAACGAAGCACAGCGCTATCTGAGTGCCTGTATTCGCTGCAATACCTGTGATGGTTATCCCTGTCTGGTTCAGGCTAAATCGGATGCGGAGGTTAGCGCGGTACGTCCAGTCATGGGACAGAACAATGTCACATTGCTGACCGAGGCAAAGGTACTGAAGCTATACACCAGTTCCTCTGGTCGGGAAGTAACGGGAGTTGAAGTTGAGGTACAGGGCGATCGCAAAGTTTTTTCTGGCGACATTGTTGCAGTTGCCTGCGGTGCAATTAATTCCACCGTTCTGCTGTTGCGTTCTGCCAACGACCATCACCCGCATGGATTGGGAAATCGTTCAGGTCAATTGGGACGCAATTTCATGAAGCATGTGCTTGGTTCCATCATTGGAGTCACAAAAAAGCCAAATCCAACAGCCTTCCAAAAAACTCTTTCAATCAATGATTTCTATTGGGGAGAAGAGGGCTACGACTACCCTATGGGACAAATTCAAACCCTGGGCAAAGTCAGCAAAGAAGCACTGGAAGGAAATGCCGAAGCTTACGCTCCGCTCACTCCTGAGCAGGTTGCTTCCTATTCCATTGATTGGTGGCTTACGGTTGAAGATTTACCGCATTCCAATAATCAAATTCGGGTTGAGGGCGATCGCATCATTCTCGATTACACCGAGAATAACACGGAAGTTTACGATCGGTTAGAGCAGCGGTGGATTGAAATTCTTCAATCAATTGAATGCGGTTGTGAGATTCTGCCCAACACCTCTTCCTACTTTGTCAAGGGCGGCAAAACCTATTTCACAGGTAAACTGCCACTGGATGGGGTTGGACATCAGGTGGGCACTGCCCGTTTTGGTGAAGATCCCACTACTTCAGTCTTAGACCTGAATTGTCGTTCTCATGACCTGGATAACCTGTATATCGTCGATGGCAGTTTCTTCTGTTCCAGTGGCGCGGTCAACCCAACACTGACGATCATTGCCAATGCTCTGCGAGTGGGAGATCATCTAATTGAACGGATGAAATAGTTAATTGAACGGATGAAATAGTGGATTGTTATAAAAATGAATCTGAATTTACTGGCGATCTCCTCCGAAACCTCTGTCCAAACTCCGCTCTCAATCGTTCTTCTGGCAGAGAATTCACTGCGTCATCTGGCTATGCTTTTGAAAGTCATTTTAGAAAGCATTGCTATCCTGATTATTGCGTATGGGGTTTTGATCGTGCTGCAAAGACTGTTTCGGCATCGAAAAATAGATCGAAATCATGATGTACAGCTTGCCATTCGGTTAGATCTGGGATTGTCACTGGCGCTATCGCTGGAGTTTTTGCTAGCCGCTGACATTGTGGGTACTGCCATATCGCCCAGGTGGGATGCGATCGGTCAATTGGCTGCCATCACCGGCATCCGAACCTTTTTGAACTTCTTCCTGCAAAAAGAAGTGAATGAACTTGAACAAAAATCAAACCACAATCACCATGAAGGAAAGCCCCTGAAATGAATCCTCAAACTGCTGCTGGAATTGACCTGCAACAACTGTCTGAAAGCCGCGTCCAATTACATTACGCAATTCAGCTTATCGCAGCAACCGGAGCTGCTTTAGCAGAACCCCAACCTGATTACAGTCACACCAGCCTGAGCTGGAATCCTCAACTAAAGCTATTCTCTGGCACATTGATTCCATCCACTCAACCGTTTCGAGTTGCACTGGAGCCCATTAACCTCACCTCGATGATTCTGAATTCACAGGGAAATGAGATCGCCACTTTCCCCCTTTCCCACCAGACGCTGCAACAGGGGCTTGACTGGCTCAAAGCTGAAATTGCTAAACGGGGTGCCAATGCCGATCAGGTGGCATTCCTGTCCTATCCTCCGGGAGATTTTCCAGAGCATGCGATCGCCCACGGTGCCCCCTTCAGCAACAGTCAGGATTTGCCCTTTAAGAATCTGGTGAGTTTTTACGCGGTTAGCCACACCCTGCTTGAAGAACTCAGCACCCGACTTGATGGAGCCTCTCCAGTTCGTATCTGGCCCCACCATTTTGACATTGCCACCCTGATTACCTTACCCAATGATTCATCCCAGACGATTGGCGTTGGCATGTCTCCGGGCGATTCCAGCTACAACGAACCCTACTGGTACGTCTCTCCCTATCCTTACCCAGATACCAGTTGTCTTCCCAACTCAGAGGGCAGCGGCTTCTGGCACACCTCCCACTGGGTTGGTGCCGTCCTCACCACTTCACAATTAACAAATTCTGGCATCGAATCCAATCAACCCCAGGTGCAAACTTTTCTCAACTCTGCGATCAAGGCATCTAGAGGTTTATTGGCGCGATCATGAAAGACGTCCAACGCCATCAAGAAAGAAGCCAGGGACTCTCCTGAGAGTTTGGTAATAAGCGATGCCTATCACCAAAACAAAATCAACATTCCAGGGATTTTGTTTTAGATGAAAGAGTAGCCTAACCTGGATTATTCACGAATCGGCAAAAGAAGGATGAGAAAAAGAGCTTGAAACCGAATAGAATTAAGCTCTCTAGAAAATTAATCGTCTTCATTTTGCCATGACAGAGGGTGATAAGGAACCCAATTTGCCTCCGCTCAAGTTCCCTGTCTGCAAGCGATGCTCATCAAATGTGCCGCTAGGGTGAGCGTATCTGCACGGCGAGTGTTCGTCGAGTTAGCCGCTTGTTGTCCGTTTGCTCAAGAATTCCGTCAAATTAAGCAACCCTTAGTTTCTTCAAAGGGGCTGTCCTTGGGCTAATTTGAGCCTTGTTGTAGAAGTAGTGGGTCTATTGAGCGCATTTTGCGACTCTTTTCACCCTTTGCGATCGTTCTTTTTCATCTTTTCAGGACCTGGTTCATGGTTGTGCAATCAAGAGATGCACAGCACCTTTCGTAGCAACACCTTGTCCTCTGGTTTCACTCGAAAACGGCCATTTTCAACGTCGCGAATCCAGCTCTGGCTTTTCCCCGTTCTTTCTGCCAGTGCTCTCTGACTCATGCCCAGATGCTTTCTGGCGGCAACAATTTGTTCAGAAGAAAGCGATATTGGCGATGATAGTTTGGATTGCCTGGCAGTTGTTCCTCGTTTTGAATGGTAGTGAGATTTCTGTTTTCTCCGCTCACTTCTGACTTGTTTCTGATTCCAATCGGGTGGTAGTTGAAACTGTAAAATTCGAGCATCCATCAATCGGTTCCACTTCCCTCGCGGAGCAGCATCCGTTAACCGCACAGCATTGCTACCATCGTTTGTCCAAAATTCCAGAGCATCATCAGCATCATCTGGTAAATCAGCCAGCTTTGCCCATAGTGGTTGGATCTCAGAGTTATTGTCAAATCTGGTGTATGAAGAAGAATTAAGCAGCGTCCTGGTGAGCAGCTGAATCGTCTTTTTGATCT
>JAIMBL010000222.1 GCA_023511615.1 Leptolyngbyaceae cyanobacterium HOT.MB2.61 | reverse complement strand
CCGCAACTTCCGCCGTGACAGGGCGGTGCTCTAACCAATTGAACTACAGTCCCTCAAAGAGGCGATCTTTATTTTCGCGATCGCAGGTCACTTTTGTCAAACATTTTTTAGGGATGACAGGCATCTTTTTTTCGGCTCCCCCTTAAGCGCTCATCAAACATGGGGGGTGGGGAATGGGAGGTAGATTTTTCTGCTTGAGACGGATGCTGGGCACAGGAAACCGACTCATGATCACCAGAAACCGATGAAAAAGTCACTTTGTGGTAGGTTACAGCCAAGTTAAGAACTGAATAGTATGCACGTTCGGGACGCAATTGAGACGGATTTGCCTGCGATCGTTGAAATCTATAACACCACCATTCCTTGCCAAACCGTTACTGCGGATTTGGAACCAGTGACGGTGGAAAGCCGATTGCACTGGTTTCATGCTCACAAGCCAGAGAGAAGACCACTCTGGGTTGTGGAAGCAGAGGAGAAGGTGGTCGCATGGTTAGGGTTTCAGTCCTTCTATGGTCGACCTGCTTATGAAACGACAGCAGAGTTAAGTATCTATGTGTCACCCGGCTATCGGTCTAAAGGGATTGGGAAAATGTTGTTGCAGCGGGCGATCGCCTACAGCCCGGCCTACGGAATTAAGACTTTACTGGGGTTGATTTTTGCTGAAAATCAACCCAGTCTCAGATTGTTTGAGCAATTTGGCTTTCAACAGTGGGGTTATCTGCCGAAGGTGGCGGAGTTTGGTTCGGTGGAGCGAGATTTAGTCATTGTAGGGTTGCGGTTGACATAGGCTTGACTGTCCAAAGGGGCAGAGGTCGAGGACGGGGCAGCAATCTCAGGTGGTGGCTTTGTAATAGCAGCATTTCTGACCATGCAGCATCATGATGACTTCATGGTTGTCGTAGATCTGCTGGGCGTTCCAGTCTTTAGGAAGTTGTGCTTCGAGTAAGGCATGGGCACCAAGCTTTTAAGCCCTTCAGCACTTCATCGGCGGTTGCAGTCCAGCCAACAATACCGCCCTGGGCACGAATCATTTCCAGAGTTGATTGCTTGAATTCGGGAAAGTAACTTTCGGTACAGTCTTCCACCATGAGGCATTCGTAACCGCGATCGTTCGCCTCACGCATAGTTGTTTGAACGCAGACTTCTGTGGTGACCCCGGTAATAAACAGGTGGGTAATGTTCTGTTCTTTCAGAATCAACTCTAGATTGGTTGCATAGAATGCACCTTTACCTGGCTTGTAAATCACAAATTCCCCAGCGATGGGAGCCAGTTCAGGGATAATTCCATTTCCAGGTTCCCCCTTAATCAAAATCCGTCCCATGGGCCCTGGATCACCAATTTTGAGTTCTCCCTTTCCGCGTTTGATTTTGGAGGGAGGGCAATCGGAGAGATCGGGCTGGTGACATTCGATGGTATGGATGATAGGCAATTCCATGGCACGGAATCCTTCTATCAACTGTTTCAGGGCTGGTACGATCGCCTGTAATCGGAGGACATCATTTCCTAAAGCATCTCCAAACCCGCCAGGTTCCAGAAAGTCTCGCTGCATGTCAATGACCACCAGAGCCACATTGCTTGCCTCTGGCAATTCATATTCATAGGGCTGGGCAGAAATAGTAGCCATCACTGTTCAAACTGCCTCTAATCACTAACAACTAATCGCTGACTGATACTCAATTAAGAGTGGTGGGAGTACCACCCCACGGTAGGTCTAATGGCGCTGAATCAAGGCTGGTGGGTAGTATCCAACCCAAACAGTCATTTAATCATGGCAGGCAGCGGGAGCTGTCCCCTCACCTCTTCTAAAAACCAACAACCAGCAACTAACAACTTTCCTAATGCCCTGCCATGCTCTGGCCAATCTGGGCGAAGTCTGCTTCCTCAGTTTTGCTTTCGTAGGCAAACTTGCCGCCGCTGATAACAAGGATGCGGTCAGACAGTTTAAGTAATTCATCCAGGTCTTCGCTGACCAGGAGTATCGCTACGCCCCGGTTTCGAGCTTCCAGAATTTGACCGTGGATGTAGTCTACGGCGGCAAAGTCCAGACCAAAGCAGGGGTTCGCTGCAATCAACAGCTTGATGTGGTCGGAGTGAAGCTCCCGCGCCAGTACTGTCCGCTGGATGTTTCCACCGGACAGGTTGCCGACTGGAGTTTCAGGGGATGGAGTTTTAATTTTGAATGTGTTGATCAGTCCAAGGGCCATCTCATGAATGGCTTTGAACACGAGTAAGAACCCTTTTGCCTGGGGGGGGCGATCGAAAGTACGGAGAGCGAGGTTTTCGGCCACGCTCATGTGAGGGACACAGGCGTTGCGAAGGGGTTCTTCTGGCAAGACAAACACCCGATGCTTATCCATCTCAGCACGGGTCATAGTGTAGGGTTCACCATTTACCAGAACCTGACCGGCTGTAGCAGGACGCTGACCTGCCAGGACTTCGACCAGTTCCCGTTGCCCATTGCCAGAGATGCCTGCAATTCCAACGATTTCCCCACTGTGAACCGTCAGATTAACACCCGCGACAGCTTCCAGTCCATTGTCTTTGTTGGCATGAATATCCCGAATTTCCAGGACTGGAATGGGTTCACGATGGGCAACCTTTTTTACAGGTTGGGGTTCTCGTTTTTCCCCCATCATCATCTCAGCCATCTCCGAAACCGTCAGGTCTTTTACCCTGCCTGCTCCAGCAAATTTGCCTTTACGTAAAACAGTAATTTCATCGGCAAATGCCATTATTTCGCGGAACTTATGGCTAATCATCAGAACACTGATTTTGCCGTCCGTCACCTGCTGTCGAATCAGGCCCAAAACTTCGTCGGCCTCTGCTGGGGTCAGCACTGAAGTTGGTTCGTCTAGAATCAGGATTTTGCTTTTGAGGTAAAGTTGCTTCAGAATTTCCAGCTTTTGCTTCTGTCCGGCGGCGAGTTGGGCGATCGTCGCATCAAGTGGCAGCTTGAACGGGGCAGCTTCCATGAATGCTGTCAGTTCTTGATATTCCTGTTTCCAATTGATCAGACCAGGACTGTCATAACGGGACAACACCAGGTTTTCTGCCACGGTCATGGAGGGAACTGAGGTGAAGTGCTGGTACACCATCCCAATGCCATACCGTTGAGCATCGCGAGGGCTATCAATCTGACACACTCGCCCGTCAATCATGACCTGCCCAGAGGTGGGTTTGTAGAAACCCATAATGCACTTCACTAAAGTACTTTTACCTGCCCCGTTTTCTCCCAGTAAGGCATGGAAAGTTGCAGGCTTTAGTTTCATGGAAACATTGTCTAGAGCAATCAGAGTGCCAAAATGCTTGCTCATGTTGACCACTTCCAGGTCGGGGGGGGGGACAACGCCAGGTATGGGGGTCATTGCTTGGGTAACGGCATCTGCAACTTCTGTCATTCTGCCTCCTGGAAGAGCTTAAGTAAAAGATTGAAGATTGGTTTTGGGTTACTGATTGGAAAGGGGGGAGTAAGGAGATGAATGAAAAGCGGCTATGCGCTATTGATTGTTGACCGTTAGCTATCTCTATTAAGTCATCTCCTGATAGGGGGCTATCCGCTAATCGTACCGAGGGCACCTGGGGCACCAGAAAGGGTCTTCTTCGGCGAGCAGGTGATGATCATAATTAGGAGGGTTAAAACGTAGGGGGCAGCATTAAACAGGTAGCGTCCCTGCTCAATTCCAACAGCTTGCAGGGCTGGACCGATCGCCTGCGCACCCCCAAAAAAGAGGGATGCCCAGAGACACTGAATTGGATTCCAGCGAGCAAAGATGACCAGAGCGACTGCCATCAAGCCCTGACCGCTGGAAATACTCTCCGACCAGATACCAGGGTAGTAAAGGGAGAGACACGCTCCCCCAATTCCTGCCAGAAAACTGCCTGCAATAATGCACAGCATCCGCACCTTCTTAATGGAAACCCCCATTGCCAGAGCTGCATCGGGACTATCGCCGACTGCACGGACAAATAAGCCCCAGCGAGTCGATTTGAAGAACCATGCCATCAAAGGAGCAATGAAAACGCCTAGAATAAACAGGGGACTGATCTTGAGAGCGGATTGAACAGCTGGCATCGTACTCCATCCGCCAATATCAATAGTTGGCAATTGCGGTGCTTTGGGTTGGATAAATGGCTTGCCAAAGAAAAAGGCAATTCCGCTGCCAAAAATAATCATGGCAATGCCAACAGCAATATCATTCACTTTTGGCTGTTGAGAAAGCCAGGCATGAATCAGACCCAACACCATTCCAGCACAGCCTGCCACCAATACGCCCAACCAGGGAGATAGGGCTGAGGGCACCCCCCATTTTTCGGCACCCAGGTAGGAAATGGCATAGGCGCTCATTGCTCCCGTGAGCAGGGTTCCTTCCAAACCCAGATTAATTTTGCCGCTTTTCTCCGTCAGACACTCTCCCAAACTAACGAAGAGAAATGGGGCACTTCCTCGTAGCGTTCCTGCAAAGATTCCCAGGGGTACTCCCCACCAGCCCAGTGCTTCTGCTGCCATTATGATTCTCCAGAGACGAAAACAAATAAGTTTTGAATTTTGAGTTTTGAGATGAATTCCTCCAATTCGATAGCTGGGCTTAGCCTGTTGGAACCGAATATCAGGCAGTTACGGTTCCTTCAGAATTCAAACCTCAAACTTAGGGGTTGCTGAATCTGGGGATGAAAAAGGTGCTGGATGCTTGGAAGTTCGTTTCAATTTATCCTGCTTTTCAGCAACGCCCAGACTTATACAGGGACTGCTGTGGAGGGGATTTGGGGGGGCAGGCTCTGGAGGCTTGTCTTTGAAAATCGGGAAACGTCCGTAGAGGGATTCGCTATACAGAACGACGATGAAGACCAGCCCCTGGAATAGAAGAACCGTTGCATCGGGCATTCCAAAGGTTCGCTGTAAGGCACCACCGCTGGCGACGATACCACCCAGCAGAATGGATACCAGAATCGCTGCCAGTGGATTGTACCGAGCGACGAAGGCGACCAGAATTCCTGCATAGCCGTAGCCTGCAACGATAGAAGCATTTGCTTGCCCCTGAACGGCGGCCACTTCAACCATGCCTGCCAGTCCTGCACAGGCACCAGCCAGAAAGCAAATTGTAACGGTGAGTTTGCCAACTGGCAGCCCTGCCACGCGGGCAGCTTTAACATTTCCACCCGCTGTACGGGCGGCAAAGCCAAAGGTGGTGTGCTGGATCAGGAAGTAGGCAACGATACAAAGAATCAACCCGAATATCAGCCCGTAGTGAATGCGGGTAGACGGAATGTTGCCCAGCTTGTAAATTTCGGGGAGGGGAAAGGTGGATGGCTTATTGAGTGAGGCCGGGTCCTTCATGGGACCTTCGACCAGGTGATTGAGGAGGGCGATCGCAATGTAGTTCATCAATAAGCTGCTGATGGTTTCATTGACCGCTCGATAGTGGCGCAGGGCACCGGCAATTCCAATCCAGATGCCGCCTGCTGCCATCCCCGCCAGTGCCATCGCCAGCATCACAACTACAGGAGGAACCCCCAAAAGGTTTTGTACCTGCTCCGGCGGAGGTAGGACACTGCCATAGGAAAGCAGTAAACCTGCTGTAATGGCACCCAGAGCACCCATCACCAGCGCCCCTTCATTACCAATAATCATCAGGCCAAGGCGGGCTGGCAAAGCAGTGCAGAGTGCGGTCAGCATCAGGGGAGCCGCCCGCAGCAGTGAACCCTGAAATGCGCGCCAGTTGCTGAATGCAGACTTATAAATGGAAGCGTAAATTGCGAACGGGTTTTTACCGTAGAACGCACAGAAAATGCCAAACAGAACCATGGCAACCAGAATAGCGCCAATGGGAATTGCGATCGCCTCTGCCATTGATCGCCAATTAGAACGACTCAGTGCCATACCTTCAACTCGTTTTACCAATAACGCCTTCAGCTAGCCAATCAATTTGGGTCAGTTTGGGATCAGTAATCTTATAAGCAGTACCCGCAGGAATCTCAACATTCCCTGTGTTATCTTTTACAACGCCCTTGTACACCATCATCGAACCATCAATGATCTTCGCTTTTACATCTTCTGCATCCTTCTTCGCTTCTTCAGAGACGGCAGGGCCAAATGGTGCAAGCTCGATATAGCCCTCCTTCAGGCTACCAATGACCTGGTGGGGAATTCCTCCATTCATCAAGGTTTTGCCGCCCTGGATCATTTCTACATAGTTTTTGAAGATAGTGCCCCACTTGTATGCTGTTCCAGTCAGGTATCCTTTGGGGGCCAGATCGTTTTGAGCTGCATGGAAGCCGCTAGAGTAGATGCCACGCTTTTCAGCTGTTTCAATCACCACCTTGGGGCTGTCTACATGCATGGCCACCACATCAATCCCCTGATCCGCCAGAGAGTTTGTGGCTTCCGCCTCCTTAACAGGCAGCGACCAGTCCCCTGTAAAGATGACCTGCATTTTGATATCTGGTTTGACACTGCGCGCACCGAGGATAAAGGGGTTGATATTGCGCAGAACCGGGTTGATTGGCTTGGCAGCCACAAACCCCAACTTGCCAGTTTTACTGGTCATTGCGGCCACTCTGCCAGCGATGAACTGGCCCTCATCTACCAGGGCAAAATAGCTACCAATATTGTCTGGCAATCCTTCCTTCCAGAGAGTTCCGGCGTGGAAGAACTGCACTTCTGGATAGTCTTTTGCGACCTGAAGAATGTGAGGGTCAAAATACCCAAACGACGTGGGGAAGAGGATGGTTGCCCCATCTTGCTCAATCATGTTACGCATCACTTCCTGAACCTCTTTGGTTTCAGGGACGCTTGCTTGCTCAACAATCTTTACGCCAGATAGCTTAGCAACCTCTGCAGCCCCCATAGCCTGGGCCTGGTTCCAGCCGTAGTCATCTTTAGCACCTACATAGATAAAACCCATCACCAGCGGTTTATCAGAAACGGGGCTGGCTTCTCCTCCGGCACCAGCTTGAGTATCTGAAGGGGTGGAAGCACAGCCAGTCCAAAGTTTGGAGGTAGCTCCGAATGCGGCGGTTGCCAGAAGTCCCCGAATAACCTGACGACGGGGGATGTACAAATACTTTCTCGTACTCACTGTCCGATTCTCCTTTTGAAGCTGTGGGCGGGGAGGGATCACCACACGAGACTGACAAAGTCCACTACACCTGGGATTTAGAGGATGTTTGTCAGCCTATGGGAAAAACCTTGGACCAAATGTGCCAAATTTGACGGTTTGACAGTTTGACAAGGTTCGATAAAGGTGAGAAGAAGGTTAGGTAAGAATATTACGGGCTATAATCGCCTGTCTCAAGCTTTGAAGATAGCTTGTTTTTACCTAACTTAACCTATTCAGTTGTCTCTCCTGAGAGTTTGGTGATAGGCGACGCTTAATCACTAAAACAAAATCAATATTCCGGGGATCTTGTTTTAGGTGAAGGAGTGGCGTAGGCTACTTTTTCACCGACAAGCTGGGAGAACCATTCAGTTAACGGGGTTTGCTGAGATGCCTGTTGCCTATGGATGCTGATGAAGCACTGGTCATTCTTGAAAACATCCTGCGTGAAGAACGCCTGAGCCAACTTCAGATTACGATTTTCCGGGATACTTGGAACGATCTGTCCTATCGGGTGATTGCCCGCAACTCAGGCTATGAAGTGGGCTACGTCAAGCAAACCGGCTCTCAGCTATGGCAAACCCTCTCAAAAGCATTGGGGGAGAGAGTCAGTAAAAGCAATATTCAAAGTGTTTTGAAGCGTTATGCTCATCGGAACAGGAACCAGCTTGTTGAAGGAGCCAGGGGGCAGGAGTTGGGGGCTGGGGACTGGGGGCTAGGGACTAGAGGTCAGGAGTTAGAAGCTAGGAACCAAAGGTCAGGGGCTAACTCAGAATGCAAAACTCAAAGGAGTTATTGTCAAATCTGGTGTATGAAGAAGAATTAAGCAGCGTCCTGGTGAGCAGCTGAATCGTCTTTTTGATCT
>JAIMBL010000221.1 GCA_023511615.1 Leptolyngbyaceae cyanobacterium HOT.MB2.61 | reverse complement strand
TAAATTTTGAGGGGCTGCGACCCGTCAAAATTTTCCTGGCGGAACACTAGCCCCTCTCTAACAACCAACAACCCATAACTAACCACTGCTCCTCACCCATTAACCCAAATGTTTAACCTGAAATCTCCTCACTCCCCACTCGCCACTTTCCACTGCCTCACCCCTATCCCCCTTCTGGGATCGCTGGCCTCCATTGCCCTGATTTCTGCTCCTGTTCAGGCACAAAAGGCGCTTTACCTGGCCTATCCGCCCAACAATCATAAAACAATCGCCAACCAGATCTTTTTGATTGGAACTGCACCAGTCAAGGGAACGGTGCTGGTCAATGGAGAGCCCATTAGCCGGAGCCCTGCGGGGCACTTTGCGCCGAGTTTTCCACTGAAGGTGGGTGCCAATCGGTTTGTTTTGCGCTATGGCAAACAGGAGCTAACGGTAACGATCACCCGCCTATCGACTGAGCCGGAAATTCCAGCAGGAGTTGCGTTTGCGAAAAATTCACTCACGCCTGCCGTGGATGTTGCCCGGTTGCCGGATGAATGGATTTGTTTTGGGGCGATCGCACCCGCCAATGCCAGGGTTTCGGTTCAACTGGCAGGGCAAACCATTCCGCTCTCTTCTCCCGTTCAAAAGGTTGAATTGCCCGATAATGCAGCAGTGTTGACGCAGAAAAATCAACCCGTTCCCCGCGCCGCGACTGGGTATTACAAAGGCTGTACCCGCACTGTGCTGCTGGGCGATTTAGGCAAACCAGAGTTTCAGCTGACGATGGCAGGCCAAACCATCAGTCAGACAAGTTCTGGTAGCATTCGGATTCTGTCACCCACTCAACTGGAAGTGGCTGAAGTGATTGCCGAAAACGGTGCTGCCCGTACAGGCCCCAGCACAGACTATTCGCGCTTAACCCCTCTACCCAAAGGCACTCAGGCACTGGTGACTGGCTATGAGGGGGAATGGGTCCGATTGGACTACGGTGCCTGGATCAATCGCAAAGAGGTGCAGATTCAGAAAAGCACTGCCCTTCCCACGTCCCTGATCCGCAGTATCAAAGCCCGCCAGGTCGATGGCTGGACAGAGGTTGTGTTTCCGCTGCAAGTCCCGGTGCCCCTCAGTGTGCAGCAGGGCGATCGCACCTTTACCCTCACTCTCTACAACACCACCGCTCAAACCGATATCATCAAACTGGACGATGATCCTTTAATTGAGCGACTGGACTGGCAGCAGACCGTTCCCGGTCAGATCCAATACACCTTCAAGCTCAAAACAAGCCAGCAGTGGGGCTACAAGCTCCGCTATGAAGGAACCAGTCTGGTGTTGTCCCTGCGTCATCCTCCGGCAGGAGTCAGAAGTCAGAAGCCAGGAGCCAGAAGCCAGAAGGGGTTAGGAGCCAGAAATTGGGGGCTAAAAGTCAGGGATGCAAGAAGCTCGATAATTCAAGACCCAGAATTTAAACCTCAAAACTCCTCTACCCGTCCACCCATCCACTCATCTCCTCCATCACCACGCACCCCACCATCCCTCTCCTTGGCCAACACCACTATCCTCCTCGACCCTGGTCATGGAGGGCCTGAAGATCCTGGTGCCGTTGGTCCTACTGGCTTACAAGAGAAGACCGTGGTACTCACCATCTCTAAGCTATTGCGGGAACAACTGATCCAGCGCGGGGCAAAAGTTGTGATGACACGGGAAAAGGATGAGGATGTGTCTCTGCAAGACCGGATTGCATTGATTAACAAAACCCAACCTACTCTTGCCCTGAGCCTGCACTACAATGCCCTCCCCGACAACGGCGATGCCATCAGAACAAAGGGAATCTCCACCTTCTGGTATCAAACCCAGGCCCACAGTCTGGCTGTGTTTCTGCACAACTATCTTGTCAAAACGCTCAAACGTCCATCCTACGGCATTTTTTGGAATAACCTGGCCCTGACGCGTCCGGCGGTTGCCCCAACGGTTCTGATAGAACTGGGCTTTCTGATTAACCCGGTGGAGTATGAATGGATTGTCAATCCCAAAGAACAGCAGCGATTGGCGATCGCGCTTGCCGATGGTATTGCAGAATGGCTACGACTCAGCCAATCGCGTTAGTAGAGCCTGACCCCAATGTCCTGATAGCCCCTACCGTGAAGCACAAACATAATTCATCGATGCTTCCTCCCCAGAACCGGAACGGGGACTACCCAACGGTAGCCTGTCGCCAAAGTTGTACTCTTTAATCGTGTTAGAGTTCTCGTCTAACGATCTGGCATAGCGGAGGCGAAAACGCTTTTGCTGGCAATCAACCGATAGATAAAAAGCCATACTGTAGGCTAATTTTCCGTTTTCACGGTAAGGCGTGCCTCCGGTCGTGTAAGACCAGAAGTAGCGGAACCGTCCGCGTCCCTGAATCGAGCCGTTGTCCACGTACCAAGTTTTGTCATTGGGATCAGTCAGAACCGCAACCCAACCTTTTTTATCTGGAGCAGCTTCAGCAACACCCGCCACTCCCAGAAGAAAGGTGATCAATCCAGCAGTACAGCCTAATCTTTGTAAAATACTCGACATCACAAATTCCACCCACTTACAACTCATCCTGCCTCACAGGGCTTGCAGTTCTCTGCTTTCCCAAAAAGATAACTGGCGATTTACCCCTTCACCGATAAGCTGGGAGAGCTGGTTCGCTGAGACCGATTCGATAAGCCATGCATGGCTTTCAGTCAGAGCATTGCTGAAAAGCAGGATGATTTGAAAGGAAGTTTCAAGCATCCAGCGCTTCTCTCGCCCCAGGAATCAGCAGTGTTTCAAACAGAACTATGGATTATTCTTCCCAAAACCCCTCATCCGATCATACGGTGGGAAAACTGAACTCTCTCCGATCACAAGATCACACAATGATCCGACGCTGCATTGAGCTGGCGCAGCGTGCATTGGGCAAGACAGCTCCCAACCCACTGGTGGGCGCTGTGATTGTGCAAGATGGCGAGATCGTTGGGGAGGGGTTTCATCCCGCCGCTGGACAACCCCATGCCGAAATTTTTGCCCTCAGGCAGGCAGGAGAACGTGCTCAAGGGGCAACTATTTACATCAACCTGGAACCCTGCAACCACTTTGGACGCACCCCCCCCTGCTCAGAGGCATTAATTGAAGCGGGCATCAAAAAAGCAGTTGTGGGCATGGTCGATCCCGATCCAAGGGTTTCTGGTAGTGGAATTGCGCGATTGCAACAGGCCGGTATTGAAGTGGTAGTTGGTGTGGAGGCCGCAGCCTGCCAGGAACTGAATGAAGCCTTTATTTACCGGGTCATTCATCGCCGTCCGTTAGGGATTTTGAAATATGCCATGACCCTGGATGGCAAAATTGCAGCCAGCACAGGGCACAGCGCCTGGGTAACCAGCCCCACTGCCCGTTCGGTGGTTCACCAGCTAAGGGGTGCCTGTGATGCTGTGGTAGTGGGTGGCAATACTGTCCGACAGGATAACCCCCTGCTGACCAGTCGCCAGGAACTGCACACTCCGCTGCGGGTGGTCATGAGTCGATCGCTCAACCTTCCTGCCGATGCCCATCTTTGGGATACCACCGTTGCCCCGACCCTGGTGGTCACTGAACCCCGCTCCAACCCCGAACTCCGCGTTCTCTTAAGAGAAAGGGGAGTGGAAGTGATTGAACTCATTCCCCTGAGTCCCTCCGCACTGATGACCCACCTCTATGAACGGGGCTTCATGAGCGTGCTGTGGGAATGTGGGGGAACCCTGGCCGCACAGGCGATCGCCGACGGCTCCATCCAAAAAGTTCTGGCCTTCATTGCACCTAAAATTATTGGTGGCAGCACCGCCCCAACCCCTATTGGCGACCTGGGCCTGACCACCATGACCGATGCTTTGCTTCTGGAGCGAGTGAAATGGCAATCAGTCGGCCCAGATTTACTGGTAGAGGGCTATATCGGCAGGGCACCAGGAAATAACGGATAACGTCCTGATTCCCCTGCCCCCTGCTCCAATCCCTCTCTCCAATGCATGACGTGATCTATCCTTGATAGTATGGATAGACTTGCGAAATTAAATCGGTATCAGCAAGGAGTTGTAACATCCCATGACTCAAGTTGCTCAGTCTTCACAACGAGGCATTCAGATGACTGATGCCGCCTTGAAGCATGTTCTCATGCTGCGAGAAAAGCAAGGGAAAGACCTTTGCCTGCGGGTTGGTGTCAAAGGTGGGGGTTGCTCTGGTATGTCCTACACGATGAACTTTGAGGACCCCAGCAATATTCAGGCAACTGATGAAGTTTACGATTACGAAGGTTTCAAAGTGGTGTGTGATCCCAAGAGCATGCTCTACCTCTATGGGCTGGTACTGGACTACAGCGATGCCCTGATTGGGGGAGGCTTCCAGTTTACAAATCCCAACGCCGCTCAAACCTGTGGGTGTGGCAAATCGTTTTCCGCGTAATGGCAACGGGGAAGAGCTGAGGGTTTCTGTTGGAAATAACCCATCCCTTAGACCTTGCTAACGACTCCACTGTTTTCAATCTTATTCGTTAACCCATGACTCAGACTGTTGAAGCCCTCTTTGATGAAGGAATTGAGCGTTACAAAGCAGGTGAAGCACCGGAAACGCTGATTCCACTCTTCAAAGAGGTTTGCGATCGCTCCCGTAAAAGTAGTTCTGCCTGGACCTGCCTGGCCTGGCTCTATTTGCTGGTTGGGAAACCCAACCAGGCCTATGAGGCTGCCCACAAAGCAGTGAAGCTCAATCCCCAAGACCCACAGGCACGGGTAAATCTGGTGCTTGCCATGCTGGATACCTCCAAAAAAGGGGTACGTGAGCATGTCGAAGTTGCTCAACAACTGATCATGGCGATCGCCGACCTGCGCGAAGAAGTGCAACAGAACATTGAAGACGGACTGACTCGCAAACCCGACTGGAAAAACCTGCAACGGGTCAGGGCATGGTTATTTGAATCCTGATACTCTTCCCTTGCTTAAATCTACCTGCTTGACTATCCATGTCCACTGAACAACTATTAACATTTGCTCGCTGGTCAGGCTACCTCACCCTCTTTTGTGCGGCTGTCACCGTCATTGGATGGCTGCTGAAGTGGGGAATCCGGTTTCGTCTGGTGGGTGCAACCGGTTTTATGGGGGTTTTAACTGGTGGCTTGTTTGCACTGAGCCTGGGGTTCTATAGCCGTCCGGATGTGCCTGGGGCAGTGCACTACTCACGGGTGTTTGACACTGGATCCACCCAGGTGGTCATTACGGTCCCTCCCCAAATTACTGAAACCCAACTGGACGCGACCCTACGGCAGGCCGCTTCAAAACTTTTTTCTCCAGGACGCCTATCCCAGGGAGATCAATTCCTCACCATCCGAGCCAGAACTGTCCTCCATCCAAAGCCAGGGGTTTCCCAACCACTTTATCTGGGACAGGTGAAGCGTTCTCTCCTCACCCGCGAAGGAGATGAAATTGTGGTTGAAATTGATCGGGATAGCCTGGCCCAGTTGCCCAATCCTGAAGATAGGGAAAAATCGTAGCTTCTCGTTGCATGTCTATGCCAGCATCCGCACCCTCCGTTTCGATTCTTGCTATCGCTCCTGCTCAGGTGATTCGGGGTCATGGTGTTCTCTCTCAGGTGGGAAGGGCGATCGCTCATCTGGGAAGCCGCCCTCTGGTGATTACAGGCGACCGCACCCTGGAGCGGATCAAGCCCCATCTTCAGCCTATTTTGCAGCAGCAAGACCTGGTAACCCGGTGGGCTTCCTACAGCCCGGACTGTAGCGAAACCCGTCTGACCGTTCTAAAACAGGCAGTTGCCGACCATTCAGCGGACCTGATCATCGGAGCAGGTGGTGGTAAGGCGATGGATACGGCCAAACTGGTCGCGTTTCAGTGCCAGTTGCCAGTGGTGACCCTGCCCACGTCTGCAGCAACCTGCGCTGCCTGGACGGCTCTTTCTAACGTTTATACCGAACAGGGAGCCTTTTTGTATGATGTGGGGCTGGCCCGCTGCCCCGATTTGCTGGTGCTGGATTATGACCTGGTCAAACTGGCCCCCCGTCGCACTCTGGTGGCAGGCATTGGGGATGCGATCGCCAAATGGTACGAAGCCTCCATCAGCAGCGGTCATTCTCAGCAAACCCTGACCATTGCCGCCGTTCAGCAAGCGCGAGTCCTGCGCGATATTCTGTTCCAAAAATCGGCAACAGCGCTTCAGAAAATCGGAGGCCAGGACTGGCAGGAAGTGGTTGATGCCACAGTCTTGATGGCAGGTGTAATTGGCGGATTGGGTGGAGCTCAGTGCCGCACGGTCGCTGCCCACGCTGTTCACAATGGCTTAACCCATCTGCCCGACTGCCATGCCATGCTTCATGGTGAAAAAGTTGCCTATGGCATTCTGGTTCAGTTGCGGCTGGAAGAAATTGTGCAGGGCAATCAGCTTGCCGCCACCGCCCGTCACCAACTCCTGAAGTTTTATACCGAGATTGGCTTACCCCAGTCGCTCAACGATTTGGGACTGGCAAAGATCCCGCTCTCCGACCTGCAACAGGCGGCTGAAATTGCCTGCCATCCGAACTCCGACATTCACCATCTGCCCTTCAAAGTAGAGCCCGCGCAGTTGATGGCAGCCATGGTGTCCACAACTGCTTCTATGCAGGGAGAGAGGAAAGAGGAAAAAGGAATGATCAGCAAACCCTGCCCCTCTGACTCCTCCAACCTCACTCCCTACCCAATTCCCGAAGAGGTAACCGAATGAGCCTGGACTGGATCACGCCTGCCGATCGCCTGCGTTCTTTGCCACCCTATGTGTTTGCCCGATTGGATGAACTCAAAATGCGTGCCAGAGAACAGGGGCTCGATTTGATTGACCTGGGCATGGGAAACCCCGATGGAGCGACCCCCCAGCCTGTCGTCGAAGCCGCCATAGCAGCCGTTCGAGATCCAGCCAACCACGGGTATCCTCCCTTTGAGGGGACAGCCAGTTTCCGTCGCACCATTACCCAGTGGTATCACCGCCGTTACGGGGTAGAGCTTGATCCTGATGGGGAAGCCCTGCCGCTACTGGGCTCGAAGGAGGGATTAACTCACCTGGCACTGGCCTATGTCAATCCGGGTGATGTGGTACTGGTACCCAGTCCCGCCTATCCCGCCCACTTCCGCGGTCCACTGATTGCCGGAGGGCAGATTCACAGCCTGATCTTGAAACCCGAAAATGATTGGCTGATTGACCTCGCTGCAATTCCAGATTCGGTGGCAAAGCAGGCAAAAATCCTCTACTTTAACTATCCCAGTAACCCAACTGCGGCTACTGCCCCCCGTGAGTTTTTTGAAGAAGTGGTGGCCTTTGCCCGCCGCTACGAGATCTTACTGGTGCATGACCTGTGTTACGCTGAGCTAGCCTTTGATGGCTATCAACCTACCAGTCTGCTAGAAATTCCAGGCGGTAAAGAAATTGGCGTCGAGTTTCACACAATGTCAAAAACCTACAACATGGCTGGTTGGCGAGTGGGCTTCGTGGTTGGCAATCGCCATGTGATTCAGGGGCTGCGCACCCTCAAAACCAATCTGGATTACGGCATTTTTAGAGTCTTGCAAACTGCTGCTGAGACGGCTTTACAGCTTCCCGATGTGTACCTCCACGAAGTCCAGGCCCGTTATCGCACCCGGCGCGATTTTCTGATCCAGGGCCTGGCCGAATTGGGTTGGGATGTTCCCAAAACTAAAGCCACAATGTATCTGTGGGTTCCCTGCCCACCAGGAATTGGTTCCACAGACTTTGCCCTCTCGGTGTTGCAACAAACGGGAGTGGTGGTCACACCGGGTAATGCCTTTGGCATAGGGGGTGAAGGTTACGTGCGCATCAGCTTGATTGCCGATTGCGATCGCCTGGGAGAAGCCTTAAATCGTTTTAAGCAGGCTGGCATCTGCTACCAATCTATAGCGTTCACAAATAGATTGTGAACAAGGGGGTGTGGGGGCGAAGCCCCCACGCAGGGGTGGAACCCCTGCACTCCGTTCAAACTCAAGAAAGG
>JAIMBL010000220.1 GCA_023511615.1 Leptolyngbyaceae cyanobacterium HOT.MB2.61 | reverse complement strand
GGTTCCACCCCTGCACCCCGTCCTAACCACAATGACTATCGCTATAACGGATGAGATCATGAGTGCAGCAGCCTAAATCCTTCGAGGTTTGCGCAAGCCCTATTCAACTAAAAGGCAAACATGATCCGTATATAGAACTCCCAGATAGTACTGGCGCGCTGGTTACCGGGATTTGTGACAATCAATAAACCAGGGGTTATCCCAATGTTTTCGTTAATCAAGAAGCTATAAAACCCTTCAAAGTTTGTCTGGGTCGCATTGCCTAAATCGCCTGTGACAAATGGTTGCCCGATCGCCAGACCTGCACTTGAGTCGGGGATGACAATGTTACGAACAATGGTGCCAATCGCCCAGGATTGGGGAGTTAAGTCCAGGTCTTGCCCCAGGATGGAGTTAAAGCCCCGGTAGGAGCCAATGCCATAGCGTCCAAAGATGGCGAGTTGCTTGTTCCAGGTCCATTCAACATTAATGCCACTAGCATAGATATCCACACCATTGATTTCAGCGCGGGTGAACTGAAGCCGGGATACCAGGTCTTTACTGAAGGCATATTCTAGTTCCAGGCTGCCCTGGTAGCGATCGCTAAACAGTCCTCCTTTAGAATTGCTCTCTTGAGGATTCTCCGCATCGGCGGCAGCATAGAGCGCCTTGATTGTGAGAGCAGAATTGCCGGGGTTCCAGGTGATTGCAGCCCCAGCCCCACCTGGGCAATCGACCTGGCTTTGAACGATGAGTGGGTTGTTCATGAAGAAGCTGGAGGAAAAATTTTTATCTGAACTATTGGCGAAGCGGTTGTAATCAATGAAATCTCTGGGATTCAGGCGTGGTCCCAGGGTCAATTGTAAGTCCGCCACGGGCTGGAACGTGTAGTGTAGCTTACTCACCTGTACCGCACGACCAACCCCGACGTAATCCAGTCCACCACCATCTGCCAGCAATCCATCCGTGCCGAGCAGATTCAGTCTGCGGCTCTGGGCCCGGCTGATAGCATCCCCCCCATCATTTCCAGCCTCCAGTTGTGTCAATAACAAATCGTTCCCTGCGAAACTGGTACGCAAATCAAGCCGAATTCGGGTCACACTCGTCATGGGTGCTCTTGACCCATCGGTGAAGAGATGGATCGTTTGCCCCGACAGCTTGGTGGTGGTAGAAAATTGCTGGGCCTCCCGATTGCCCAATCGCTGATCCAGAGTGTTCAGACGCGCATAGAGATTACGGGATATGCCGCCATAGGACTCCTGAAGCCGTCGCAGGGTGGAAAAGTCTTCTCGAATTTTGGCAATTTCCCCGGTTGCAAATACCTCTTCAAGCCGAGTAAAGACCTGATTCAGTACGGCAGCAAATTCATTGCGCGTCAGTGGTTGACTGCCTCGAAATTTGGCATCGGGATAGCCCGTCAGCACGTCGTAGCGTTCAATTAAGGTCTGCAATGCCTGATAAGCCCAATCCGTTGGGCGAATATCATCCAGTTCAGTAACCGATCGCACCCGTGCCATTGAGCTGTCCGCCTGGTCTTCCCAATCAGGGCAACCAATTGGGGGGCGATCGTCCGGGAGCAATTGGAGCTCGGAGGGGCAGTTTCCTGAACTTTGACTGGATTGACTGTTCTCTTCCAATGCAATTGTGGATGGTTTTGGCACCGCTTCAGCTAGCAAAAAAGATGTCTGGGAGAGAACCATCAAACAACCCATTCCCCCAGACAACCAATTTACTCTCCTCACGCCACGCTCCCGACGAAGTTGTCAATCAAACAATCCTAAATATCCCAAACGCCTCAAACCGAACCCCATCAGGAATTCCTAAAGCAAGCGATGACCACTCGCGACACTGACGCTCCTCCCCTTCACTAAACCCCTCCCTCTCACCATCACTCAAGTAGCATGTTGAGCCACTCCAGACCCTACGGGTACAACAAATTTTGTCTTGTTTGGGGTGCAGAGGGTCTACCCCTACCTGAGGGCGAAGGTCCCCAAACCCCTGGGTTGCAAAATTGAGTGTTTGCAACACTAGACCGTTGCCTCCTGCACGGATTTTGCTTTAGTCGATTGGTGGGTGTTCAATTGAATCAGTTCAACTTTATACCCATCCGGATCTTCAACAAAGGCAATCACCGTAGAACCATGCTTCATAGGGCCGGGTTCGCGAGTCACCTTGCCGCCCCGAGCTTTGATAGCTTCACAGGTTGCAAAAATATCCTCAACTCCAATGGCAATGTGACCGTAGGCATCTCCCAAATTGTACTTATCTTTGCCCCAGTTGTAGGTCAGTTCGAGCACCGTGTGGTCTGCCTCATCTCCGTAGCCTACAAAAGCCAGCGTAAACTCGCCGCCTGGATAATCCTTCTGGCGTAGCAATTTCATCCCTAGGACATCGCAATAAAACTTGAGAGATTCTTCCAGATTGCCGACACGCAACATTGTATGGAGTAGTCGCATAAGTGACTCAGAACGCTACAAATACATTTTGACAACTACAGTGGACCGATGGCGAGGGTTTTAAAAGGTTTGGCACCTGCGCGAGGTGGAGCTTGAAAGGTGCTGGCGTTTACAGAGGGATTGGCCACTCGACGAAGAATGCGTTCTGTAATCACCACATCAAACCCCTCCGATTTACCTGCTAAGACGACCTGTTGCAGGGTCGCGGTTTTGGGTTCGACAAAAGCGCGGACTGAAAAGCCTTCTTTATCAGTGTATTCGTACACATAGAGTTCTTGTCCATCAATGGTTTGAACCATCCCTTTGACTGGTAGATCGCTAGATAGCCCAAGCTCGGCCTGGACCTTGGGGTCCGATAGGGCTCCCTCGGCGATCGGCTTTCGGGCATCTGGGGGAATCTCTAAAAACCAGAGGGAGGACATCCCCACCCAATAGTTGTCGTCAATTTGATCAAACTTCTGGTAAGGAGTGATGGCGTATTGCTTTAAACTAGGACGGAAAATCCAGACCTGTTTACCATCTGAAACCACGATGCTATCAGGCTTTTGAGAATTGCCTGAATCGGGGAAGAAGATCTCAGCCCGAAATTTATTGGAGTTTGAACGATGGTTGTTGCTCTGGCGGTTGAGGTCAGGCTGGTGCTGCCAGAGGTGGCTTTGACCTGAATTTCTGACTCAGTTCGATAGCGATCGCTTTGCAGAAACACCGCACTGGCTTTTGCCAGCAGATTCAGGTCAACCTTATCACTCAACTGGCTGACGAGCGTGGGCAAATCACCTTTCCCACATGGAGACCTGGACAAGGTTGGGGGGTTCCTGGGGCTGAAAGCCGCGATCGCCAGGTTCGGTTGGAGCCCTGCTGCCCTATCAGGAAAGGGCGAGGCACTGAAAAGTGAAAAACTAACCCCAAAGGTCGTAGTTACTCCAAAAATGGCCGCAGTTCTAGCAATAACGTTCATGGGCTGGTTCATAGATTCAGGTACGATATTAATCCTTAAATGAATCCTTCATTAAGGAATTAAAATGGGTGCTTAGCCTGCATTTTGTGGGAACTACGGAATTAGCTGGAAAACCATGTCAACTATTGCCATTACTTAATAGACTTCAAGATATGGTAAGGAATTGTTATTAATTAGCAAAAGCGGTGGGAACTGACCAGCGGGAAATTTTTTCCATACATGGATGGAGAGGAAACGTGACCTCCGAAAGCACCCTTGCGCATTGGACAACGGTCGCTATGGCACGCCATTGACCGCCACATTGGTGAAGTCTTGGCATATGTGTTGTCAGACCACGAAGATACTGCCTTTGTTCAACTCAAAGCCCTGTTAGAACCGTTCGGCATCACCCAGTTCTACAGTGATGATTGGGGGACCTATCAACGATTGCTTCATCCGGCGTTTCACACGATGGGTAAAGCTAATACTCAAACCATTGAGCGCAAGCATCTTACTTTAAGCACCAGGATTAAGCGGCTCGCTCGCAAAACCATTTGCTTTTCCAAGTCCATCTGGTTGCACGGTCTGGTTATCGGGACTATTCATCAACCGATATGAGTTTGGAGTATCCATCTAGCTGTCTGTCCACACGTGTAGAACACTACCAGACTTTTCTGCACCACTAAGAGCTGAGTGCGGTAGACCTAACAAGGTAATGATGGCGGCTGGCGCCGCTCATCATTAACGACTCAAAAATCATTACGATTCGGGCACTACCAAAACGGGAAGCAAGAAGGTAAACAAAATCACATTTGCAAAGAGTGCAGACGGCAGTTTTTTGAGACCTATTCTGAGCCTGCTGGATACTCAGATGAGTTTAAGCGTCAGTGCCTCAGAATGTACGTCAATCGCTTAGGATTTTGAGTGATAGCAGTAGTTTAACTAACGTCCTTTTTCCTGAACCTGTCGCGCCTACAATGCCAACGGTAGAACGAGCTGGAATATGCAGAGAAAGATGTTTGAGTGCACTGTCACGCCCCTGATAGGCAACGGTGATGTCATCAAGTTGTACCTCACCCTGCACCGATTGCAGCGGTAGGGGTTGGTTGCTGGGGGGCGATCGCAACTGGGATATCTAGCAAACCCATCACCCGATTAATCGATGCCATTGCTCGTTGATAACTATCCAGAATTTCACTTATAGCTGTCGCCAGGTTGCTTAGGACACTGGTTTTAAGGGGGGCTTCGCCCCCAGCCAGGGATTCCACCCCTGCACCCCGTCCTAAGCCTGGTGGCTATAGCTATAGAAAGGCAAAGGGCTACAACAATTGCTGCACAATAAACACTAGAAACCCTTAGATGCCGACACTAATCTGCTCATTAAGTGCTGCTACTCCACCAAAAAACAACGGGCTCTTCTGAGAATTTAGTAATAAGTGTCGCTTATCATCAAACAAAATCAATATTCCAGGGATTCTGTTTTAGATGAAAGAGTAGTGTAAGCTACTCTTTCACCGGCAAGCCGGAAGAGCCAAACAACGTTACGATAAAACCGATGACAATACCAACCGAATCAGGGGGACAAAGTGAGCCAGTAACCATGAAGATTCTAGTCGTAGAAGATGATGAGCTGACCGCTGAAGCGCTAGTTGCTGCGTTAAGCAATCAAAATTACACCGTTGAGGTCGCCTCAGATGGAGAGGCGGGATGGGAGTTAGCAGAAGCCTTTACCTATGACTTGATTTTGCTGGATGTAACCCTGCCCAGGTTGGATGGGATTCACCTTTGTCAACGGTTGCGATCGCACGGTTTCCAGATGCCCATCTTGCTGCTGACAGCGAGAAACAGCAGCCACGACAAAGCGATTGGCTTAGATGCTGGTGCTGATGACTACGTCGTTAAACCCTTTGAACCGGAAGAGTTAGCGGCGCGAATCCGGGCATTATTACGTCGGAATCAGGCAACGGTTCAATCAGTGCTGGAATGGGGCAACTTACGCCTCGATCCAAAGAGTTGCGAGGTCACCTATGGAGCACAGCCTGTATCCCTGACAGCTAAAGAATATGCGCTGCTGGAACTATTTCTGCGGAATAGTCGGCGGGTGTTTAGCTGTGGCGCAATTTTAGAGAACCTCTGGTCATTTGAAGACGTTCCGAGCGATGAGGCTGTGAGAACCCATATCAAGGGATTGCGGCAAAAGCTTAAGGCAGCTGGTGCTCCAGCGAATTTGATTGAAACAGTGTATGGTATTGGCTATCGGCTCAAACCGTTAGAGGCAGAAAAGGGAGAAGGAACAAGGAACAAGGAAAAACAGGTCATTGAGCAAAATGCACCTCAAGCCTCGAGTAAGTCGGCGAAACTGAGTGCGGAGCAAGTTGGGCAACAAACCTGGACAGCGATCGCTGAGGTATGGCAACGTTTCCAACCTAGGGTCAGTGAACAGATAACAGTACTAGAACAGGCAGTTACAGCATTAAGTGACCAATCTTTGAGTCAAGAGTTACGACAGCAGGCAAAACAGGAAGCACACACGTTGGCGGGTTCTCTGGGAACGTTTGGATTTGAACAGGCTTCGCAACTTGCTGGAACGATTGAACAGCAATTTCAATCGTGCGATCGCCTCAATCCCAATCAGATTCACCATCTTCAACAACTAATAAGGATGCTGCGTCAACAGATTGAGCATCCTGGCAAACAATCTGCCTCTCCTCTTCAAACACCGCAAAAGGCTCAAACTTCTGATCAAATGATTAATGCCAAAGTCATGATAGTGGATGACGATCCTCAACTTCTGGCAACTCTAAGAACCTTATTAGAGCCCTGGGGATTTCACGTCACAACGCTTGATAATCCCAATTCGTTCTGGACAGTGTTGGAGACGACTGCACCGGATTTATTAATTTTAGATCTTAAGATGCCAAATATTAGCGGCATTGAGCTATGCCAAAATGTGCGGAATCATGAACGTTGGAATAGTTTACCAATCGTTGTGTTGACTGCTTACAGCGATGCCAATACGGTGAATCAGGTATTTGCTGTCGGTGCTGATGACTTTATCAGCAAGCCGATCGCAGGACCTGAACTGATTACTCGGATCGTCAATCGCTTAGAGCGAATCAAGCTCCTGAAGAACTTAGCTATGCGCTGTCAAAATGAAGTCACTGAGCGGCAAAATGCTGAAATTGCACTCCGAAAAGTGAAAGACGAGTTGGAGATGCGGGTAGCAGAACGGACAGCGGAGCTGGTCAGTATCAATGAGCGATTGCGTTCTGAACTCAATGAACGCGTGCAAATTGAAGAAGCACTGCGGGTATCGCAAGCTCGCTTTGCTGGAATCCTGGATATTGCTGATGATGCGATCATTTCAACGGATGGGAGACAACGAATTACCCTGTTTAATCGAGGAGCAGAAAAGATTTTTGGCTACACAGTGCAGGAGGCGATCGGTCAACCACTGGATTTGCTTTTGCCAGTTCGTTTTGTAGAAGTTCATCGACAGCATGTGAAGGATTTTGGTCAATCGTCAAGTGAAGCTCGTCGTATGGGAGAACGCCGTGAAATCTTTGGTCGCCGTAAGAATGGAGAAGAATTTCCCGCAGAAGCGTCGATTTCCAAGTTGCAATTGAAAGAAGAAATAATTTATACGGTGATTCTGCGAGATACGAGCGATCGCAAAGTAATTGAACGGATGAAAGATGAATTTATCTCAATCGTGAGTCACGAACTCCGCACCCCCTTAACTTCAATTCATGGATCATTGGCAATGCTGGTAAGCGGCTTGCTCGATGCTGAACCTGAAACCAGTAAACGCTTGCTGGAAATTGCGGTTGATAGCACTGAACGACTGATCCGATTGATCAATGACGTTCTCGATGTTGAACGCATTGAGTCGGGCAAAGTCACGATGGATAAGCAGACCTGCAATGTTGCCGACTTGATGACTAATGCTGTGAATGTAATGCAGACAATGGCAGAAAAGTTTGGAGTAACACTATCTGTAACACCTTTGTCCATTGAGGTATGGGCAGATAGCGATCGCATTATCCAAACGCTCACCAACCTGCTGAGCAATGCCATCAAGTTTTCGCCTCAAGGTGCAACAGTTTGGCTGTCAGCAACCCAGCAAGGCGATTACATTTTATTCCAGGTTAAAGATCTGGGGCGAGGCATTCCAGCCGACAAACTGGAAACCATCTTTGAACGCTTTCAGCAAGTGGATGCTTCTGACTCTCGCAATCAGGATGGCACAGGTTTAGGCCTGGCGATCTGCCGAAATATTGTGCAGCAGCATGGAGGACGCATCTGGGTTGAGAGTGCTTTGGGTGAGGGCAGTACGTTTTACTTTACGTTACCACTTGGGGAAGGTGGGGGCGATCGCGTCTATAGCTCTACCCAGGTGCATTAGGATATTGGAATTAAAGAGGAAGTGGAGGCCGCGCCCCCACCCCCCTTCATCTGTCGCGAGTTCCATTTAAATGGGTATAGCATTACCATCAATGATTAATGATTAAACGCATTCTCGTCATCGACAACGAGCAATACATTCAAGAAATAACCCAAATTTGCTTACGAACCACTGCTGGATGGCAGGTGTTAACAGCAAGTTCCGGGCAAGAAGGGATTGCTAAAGCAGAAGCTGAACAGCCTGATGCAATTCTGCTGGATGTGATGATGCCTGACATGGACGGACTGAAATGACCCCCAATTTTCGGACAGGAGGCTAAGAGTAGTATCCTTGTTCTTAAAAGGGGTAAATATGGCAGCAAA
>JAIMBL010000219.1 GCA_023511615.1 Leptolyngbyaceae cyanobacterium HOT.MB2.61 | reverse complement strand
CGGGGTGCAGGGGTGGAACCCCTGGCTGGGGGCTGCGCCCCCACACCCCTCCTTAAACCCAGTGTCCTAAGCAACCTGGCGACAGCTATAGTCGTTAATTGTTGGTTGTTGGAGAGGGAGTTTTGAGTTCTGAGTTCTAAGTTCTGAGTTAACTCCTGACCCCTGACCCCCAGCTTCCAGCCCCTAGCCCCTATCTCCTTCCCTCTTTCTTCTTCCTACCCCCTATTCCCTCCCCTCCTCTATGCGTATTGTCATCCAACGAGTTAGTTCCTCACAGGTTATGGTTGATGGAGCAGTGATTGGCAAGATAGGACGGGGACTTAATTTGTTGGTAGGAATTGCTGACACCGATACGGAAGTTGAGCTGGAATGGATGGCCCGGAAGTGTCTGGAACTGAGGCTGTTTCCTGATAGAGAAGGGGGCCGGTTCGATCGCTCGGTTCAGGAGATTGGGGGAGAATTGCTGGTCATCAGCCAGTTTACCCTCTATGGAGACTGCCGCAAGGGACGCCGCCCTTCTTTTGACCGGGCAGCAACCCCGAATTCCGCTGAAGCGCTGTATGAAAGGTTTGTCTCTCTGTTGCGCTCCAGCGGTTTACGGGTGGAAACGGGTAAGTTTGGAGCCATGATGCAGGTTGGGATCGCCAATGATGGTCCGGTGACGATCTTCCTGGAGAAAGAGGCAGAAGGTTAAGAAAAGTTGGTCAACCCAGGAGGGAGAATGCTTTCCCAACAGCTTCCACCGCTCGATTGATTTCCTCTGCGCTCACAATCAGAGGAGGCACGAAGCGCACCACTTTAGGTCCCGCAGGAACCAGAAGCAATCCTTCCGCGATCGCCGATTTCACCACATCGGCTGAGGTCAAAGAAGTTTCTTCTGCTAAGACCAGGCCATTGATCAGGCCCCAACCTCTGACTTCTGCCACGCTGTCGGGATGCTTTTCTGCGATCGCCCGTAGCCCTGCCCGCAATTGCTCACCCCGTTCCTGTACGTTGCTCAAGAGATTTTCCCGCTCAATGGTCTGGCAAACGGAGAGGGCCACGGCGCAGGCAAATGGATTCCCACCAAAGGTGCTGGCATGGTCGCCGGGTTGGAAAATATCGCAGTGCGACTTGCATAGCATGGCACCAATGGGAATGCCGCCCCCTAAACCTTTGGCTGAGGTAAAGATATCGGGCTCAATCCCCAGGTTTTCGTAACCCCAGAGCTTTCCAGAACGACCCATACCAACCTGCACTTCATCGCAGATCAGCAAAATCCCTTTTTCGTCACAAATTTGGCGAATGCGCTGAAAATAGGCGCGATCGCCTGGACGCACCCCCCCTTCACCCTGAAGGGCTTCCAGTAGAATGGCAGCAACCTGACGCTCTCCCCTGTCCAGTTCTTCCAGCGCTCGTTCCAGAGCAGCAATGTCGTTGTAAGGAGTGTAGAAGAAACCGGGCATCAGAGGGCTAAAGCCTTTCTGGTACTTGGGCTGTCCAGTGGCGGTGATGGTGGCCAGAGTCCGTCCGTGGAAGCTGGCGTGGGCGGTAATGATAACTGGATTTTCAATCTTCAAAACAGTGTGGGCATACTTCCGGGCCAGTTTGATGGCTCCCTCGTTAGCCTCTGCTCCGGAGTTGCAGAAGAAGGCGCGATCGGCACAGGAATGCTCAACCAGCCACTTAGCCAATTCTCCCTGGGCGGGGACGTAGTAGAGATTGGAAACATGATGGAGCGTTTGGATTTGTTGGGTGACTGTCTTTACCATAACGGGATGGGCGTAACCCAGAGTGCAGGTCGCAATTCCCGCTACAAAATCTAAATACTCACGACCTTGCGTATCCCAAACGCGACAGCCTTCTCCTCGTTCCAAGGCAATGGGATAGCGACCATAGGTTGCCATCACATAGGGATCAAAGTCGGCTGCTGGATCGAAGGTATGGGAAGGATTGGGCAGCTCTGTTACAGGGGGGGAAGTTTGGAGTAGGGTTTCTGGGCTCACCGGAGGCTCCTTTAAGAACTGGAACGGATCTTAAGCGTTAAACAGCAGGCTTTGAACGGTCTTTCAATTGATTGCCCAAAGTCTATAGTCCAATGTCTCATCAACAAACCTGTACTATAGCTTATCGACATGCAACGTCCAGTTGAGAGACAGGTCAGGTTCCCATGACATGGTTAATCGCAGCGGTCAACAGTAATCAGGAGAACGTTGCTCAACTGGTCAGAATCCTCATCATTCTGCTGCTGGTGGCGACGGGCGTAGCGCTGGTATCCCGACGGCTGCGAATTCCCTACGTCACGGGTCTGGTGGTGGCGGGACTGGCTATTGCCGAGCTGTTACCTCGCCGCATTGGGTTGGATTCTTCGCTAATTTTTAATCTTTTTCTCCCCATTCTGCTATTTGAAGCTGCAATTAATACGGATATCAGTCGTCTTCGCACCACCGTTAAGCCCATCGCCCTGTTAGCAGGACCGGGAGTGGTGATTGCTTCCGGTGTCACGGCCCTCGTCCTCAAGTTTGGTCTGGGACTGGCCTGGATTCCAACTCTGCTGGCAGGGGTGATTCTGGCAATTACCGACACAGTTTCGGTGATTGCTGTTTTCAAGGAAGTGCCAGTTCCTTCTCGCCTGATCACGATTGTGGAAGGGGAGAGTCTGTTTAACGATGGCATGGCACTGGTGCTGTTCAGCCTGATTCTGAAGGTAGAGATGTCAGGCTCGATTACGGTTGCCGATGGTGTTCGAGAATTGCTGGTGGTGATTTTGGGAGGAGGGTTGGTGGGAATGGTGGTGGGCTATCTGGGGGTTGGGCTCTATGTCCGCTCCGATGATGCCCTTAGTAGCATTTTGTTGACTGTGGCGATCGCCCTGGGAGCTTTCCAGATCAGCCAGATGGTGGGGGTGTCCGGTGTGGTTGCGGTAGTCATCGCTGGCCTGGTGATGGGAAATACCGAGCAGGCTCACAATGTTTCTGCCTCCAGCCGCATCACGGTTCTCAATTTCTGGGAGTATGCTGGCTTTGGGGTGAATACCTTCATTTTTCTACTGATTGGCCTGGAAATTGATCTGGCAACCCTGGGTAGAACCCTACCTGCCGTGCTGCTGGCAATTCTGGCTTACCAGGTTGGACGGTTTCTGGCGGTCTATCCCCTGTTGGCCGGGGCCAGTCTGTTTGATCGTCCTATTCCACTCCGCTGGCAGCATGTACTGTTTCTGGGTAATATCAAAGGTTCGTTGTCTATGGCACTGGCCCTCAGCCTGCCCACGACTCTCCCCGAACGGGAAGGCTTGATTGCTCTGGTGTTTGGAACGGTACTGCTTTCCCTGGTTGGGCAGGGGGTCAGTTTGCCCTGGCTCGTGCGTCGGCTTCAGATTGCCCACACCTCGGAAGCCCAGCAGTGGATCGAATCGCTTCAGTCTCAACTGATGACGGCAAAAGCTGCCCAGGATGAACTGGATAACCTACTGAAATCGGGAGTGTTGCCCAAATCCGTTTACGAAGAAATGCGAGCCAGCTACCAGGTACGGATTGCTGCCGCAGAACGCTCCCTGCGAGACTTCTACAATCGCCGTTCTGATAAGTTGACCGCAGCAATCAAGGGGCTATCTCAGTTAGACGCGATCCGGCGACGCCTGTTACTGGCTGAAAAAAGTGCCCTCAATGATGCGCTAAGAAAACGGATTTTATCTGAGGAAGTGGTGCGATCGCGCTTGCAAGCCATTGATCAACAAATTCTGGATCTCGAAGACGACTGAGGAGGAGAGAGTGGGCGATGGAGTAGGGAGTTTTGAGTTTTGAGTTTTCCCTTACCCTTCACCTCCACTAACAACTACCGATCCGGCTTAAATTGAAATGGAGACGGTCTGGGCGTTGGTCTGGGTTGCAAAGCACCGTCCGGTTTGTATTCAGCACCATTGGGCATCCTGGCTCCGGCAAACTTCGCTTCGGTAATGACAGCTCCAAACATTTTGGCTTTGACCAGGTTTGCCTTTTCCAGATTGGCACCCGTCAGATTTGCGCCGCGCAGATCGGCTCCTTCCAAGCTGGCTTCTCTCAAATCTGCTCCTGACAGGTCTGCATTGGTTAAATCGGCACCGTAAAGATTTGCTTTGTACAGTTTGGCCCCTTGCAGGTTGGCATTCTGAAACTTCACAAGCGCCAGGTTCGCTCGTTCCATCACTGCATCCGTCAAGTTGGCAGAACTCAGATTCGATCCCTGCAACGCGGCGGCGGTGAGATTGGCCCCTTTCAGATCAGCCAACCCCAACTCGTAGCTGTAAAGACTGGCTTCTGACAAATCGCAGCCTGGACAGATTCCAGAGTTGAGCAACTGCTTCACATGGTCAGGGTTAGCCGATAGTGCAGCCGTTGCCAGTGCGAACAGGGTTACCAGAGGAATTAGTGCTAGAGGAAATCGTTTCATCACTTAAGTAGCTGGGCACAGTTAAATTAAAGAATTAAAGACATTTTTGGGGAGGGAGGGGTAACCCCCCCTGCCTGGGGGCGCAGCCCCCCTGTTTACAAATACTAGGTCAATGCAGTGGCCGGTTCGGGAATGGCTCCCTGCATTCTTTGGAGCCAGTTGATCAGATTTTCTAGCTGTTGGTCAGCGTTCATGACACCTAATCCCCGAACGGTGACTTTGCCGGGAGTGTACACAAAACGAGAGTGGAGATGCTCTGGCAGATTGGCTTTGAGCAGGTTCCAGGCGGGTTCTTCCATTGGGGTTTCCAGAACCACATGCTGAGTCCCTTCCGGTTTGATGCGGGAGAAACCCAGTTTTTTGGCAATCTGCTTGAGTTCCACGACTCGAATCAACTGAAGTGCGGCGACGGGAATGGGGCCATAGCGATCGCTCCAGTCAGCCGCAATTTGGGTTAATTCCTGTCGGGTGGTAGCTGAGGCAACCGCGCGGTAAGCACTCATCTTCTGATCCAGGTCAGGAATGTAATCGGTGGGAATGAAAGCCGTGAGGTTGAGGTCTACCTGAGCATCTTCGACCTGGGGAATTTCCTGGCCGCGAATTTCCCGAATCGCTTCTTCCAACATCTCGACGTACAGATCAAAGCCGATCGCATCCATCTGACCCGACTGCTCCGCTCCCAGCAGGTTGCCAACGCCGCGAATCTCCATATCCCGCATGGCTAGCTGATAGCCAGAACCCAACTGAGTGAATTCCTGAATCGCCCGCAGACGTTGACGGGCCGTGTCGGTCAACTGGCTTTGTCTGGGGTAGAACAACCAGGCATGGGCCTGGATTCCAGCCCGTCCAACCCGGCCTCGAAGCTGGTAAAGCTGGGATAGGCCGAAGCGGTGGGCGTCCTCAATCAGAATGGTGTTTACCCGTGGAATATCCAGTCCCGATTCAATAATGGTGGTGCAAACGAGGATATCAGCTTCGCCTTCGCTAAAGGTAAGCATGGTGGATTCCAGTTCGCCTTCTGGCATCTGGCCGTGGGCGATCGCCAATCTCGCTCCAGGAACCATCTCCCGAATCCGTGCAGCGGTTTCTTCAATGCCTTCCACCCTGGGTACCACATAGAAAACCTGCCCACCCCGGTCTAGCTCCTGACGAATGGCACTGCGAACCATTTCGGGATCGTAGGGAGCCAGGTGGGTTTTGATCGGACGGCGGGAAGGGGGAGGGGTCGTAATCAGGCTCATTTCCCGTACACCGGAGAGTGCCATGTATAAGGTACGAGGAATGGGCGTAGCGCTGAGGGTGAGGACGTCTACCTGGGTCTTGAGGGATTTGATCTTTTCTTTCTGGTTAACACCAAACCGTTGCTCCTCATCCACCACCAGCAGCCCCAGGTCTTTGAATTGAACCCCTTTGCCCAGCAGTTGATGGGTACCCACTACCACATCCAGTTCTCCAGTGGCAAGCCGCTGTAAGATATGGCGTCGTTCTTCGGCGGTGCGAAAGCGGTTGAGTAAGCCGACCTGGATCGGGTAGGGGGCGAAGCGCTCTTTGAGGGTGTGGTAGTGCTGCTGGGTGAGGATGGTGGTAGGAGCCAGGAGGGCCACCTGCTTGCCAGCAGTCACGGCTTTGAAGATGGCCCGAATGGCAACTTCGGTTTTGCCAAAGCCCACATCTCCGCAGACCAGGCGATCCATTGGGCGATCGCTCTGCATGTCCTGCTTAACATCCTGGACGGCCTTGAGTTGGTCCGGAGTGGGCTGGTAGGGGAAGGAGTCTTCCATCTCCTGTTGCCAGGGCATGTCGAGGGGATAGGCAAATCCTTCCTGACTGGCCCGTTGCGCATACAGTTGCAGCAAATCGACGGCCACTTTTTTGATCGCCTTGCGGACTTTGCTCTTCGTGCGCTCCCAGGCTTTGCTGGACATTTTATTGAGTTCGGGAGCGGTGTCTCCGGCCCCCCGAAAACGAGACAACGCGTTGAGCTGGTCGGCAGCAACCCGCAGTAATCCATCGGCGTATTGAATCACCAGGTACTCACGGGTTTCCCGATTGAGCGTGAGGCTTTCCAGCTTCAGGAAACGACCAATGCCGTGGTTGCGATGGACGACGTAGTCCCCCGGTTGCAGCTTATTCGGATCGACCTGTTTGGAAGCCGCACGGCGGCGTTTGCGGACATAGCTGGGAGTGGCGAGGGTATGCTGCCCAAAAAATTCCCGGTCAGTAACAACCACTAGGCGAAAGGTGGGCAGGATAAAGCCTTCCAGTTCTGCCAGGCCGGAGTATTTTACGGCAACGGGAACGCGCTGCGTCTGGAGTTTGTCGATCGCCAGGTAGTCGTGCGGATTGGGAATGAATTGAGCCGGACAGTCGTGCTCCTGTAAGAGAGCAACGGAACGGGACGGCTGGGCCGAAACGAGCCAGATCGAGAAGTTGCGATCGCGCTCCTGGCGCAGGGTTTCCGCTAACCGGGCAAACTGGTGAGGAATCGCTGGCACAGGACGGCTGGCCAGGTTAATGGGGGATGGACCTTTATCCTTCGCTGATCGCGTAACAGATTCCTCCGCCAGCTCGTAAAGATAGAGCCGCTGAAAGGCTTCTAACTCAGCGTCAGAATCTTGCAGGCGGCGATGGATGGGGGGCAACCCCTGGGCCACTTCGCCGTAATGCTCCACCACGTTCTCATACCACAGGTTGCTGTGGGCTTCGCACTGGTCGGGTTCGTCAATGGCAATCAGGGTATTGGTGGGCAAATAGTCCAGCACGGAAGCAGGTCTGCCAAACGCGATCCCCAGAAAGCGACGGGAGCCTTCTGGCATTTGCCCCTGCTCAAATTTCTCCTGCTCTTCATCGGTCAAACGGGCCTTGACCCGGCTGGCTTTTTCTCCCGTGAGTGAAGCTCTGATAATGGGGGCATAGCTGGTGGGTGTGAGAACGATTTGCTCAATCCGATCCAGCGATCGCTGCGTTGCTGGGTCAAACTCCCGAATTTGGTCCAGTTCATCCCCAAACAGTTCCAGTCGAATGGGCAACTCCGATGCCACTGGAAACAGGTCTACAATATCTCCCCGACGGCTCCATTGTCCCTCCACTTCCACCAACGGCACCCGCTCATACCCCAGCCGCGCCAGTTCCTTTGACAGCGTTTCCAGGTCTAGCTCGGTTCCCCGTTTTAGAGTCAAGCAGTAGGGTTTGAAGGCTTCAACCGGAGGCAGATGGGGTTGCAGGGCACGCTCAGTTGCCACCAGAGCAACGGGCGCAAAAGATCGATTTGCAGAGGTTGTTGCTGGCGTCGTATCAGGGCTGATAGCGGGCTGTCTGACCAGATCGGCCAGCACCTGCAACTGGCCCCAGATCATTTCAGATTCAGGGTCGAATGGTTCGTAGGGAGACGCTTCAGAGGTGGGATAGAAGTGAACGGTCTGCCAGCCCATGGTTTCCAGTTGAGCCGTCCAGCGTCCAGCTTCTTCCAGGGTGGCTGTGATCACCAGCAAATTCTGGGATTGGGTCTGGGCCAGGGCAGAACTAACCAACCCTTTGGGGAAACGGGCTAAACCTGTCAATCGCAAATACTGGTGCCGTTGCAGATTGGTCAACAGTTCTGAGGTCAGAGGCGATCGCCCCAGAGCACGGGTAATTGAAGAAAGCGCCATAAATGCCAGGATTGTGAAGACAGATAAGAACCCACATGTTTACCTATCTTCACACAGGCTAACAAAAATGAGGGTTGGCAAAAAGAACTCTACATGTAGGTAGCTGGGTGCAATTAAATTAAAGATGGTTTTGGGGGTGGAGGGGGGTGAAACCCCCTGCCTGGGGGCAACGCCCC
>JAIMBL010000022.1 GCA_023511615.1 Leptolyngbyaceae cyanobacterium HOT.MB2.61 | reverse complement strand
TGGCGTTGAGTTGGGAGTATCCAATTGCAACAGTGTGCCAGGTACTGGACTATCCCCGCAGCCAGGTCTACTACGAGCCACAGTCTGCCGTTGATGAAACCGACATCAAGGCTGCGATCTCAGATTTGGCAGGGCGACATCCGACTTATGGCTATCGTCGGATTACGGCAATGTTGAATCGACAAGGATGGGGAGTCAACCACAAACGAGTTGCCCGTTTGATGAGAGAACTGGGAGTGGTAGGAAAGCGACCACTCAAGCGCAAACGCACGACCAATAGCAACCATGAATTCAATCGGTATCCAAATCTGATGATGAATTTGGTGGTTGACCATCCAGATCAAGCGTGGGTGGCAGACATCACCTACATCAGGCTACAACAGGAGTTTGTTTATCTAGCTGTGTTGATGGATGTGTTCACTCGTAGTATTCGAGGCTGGCATCTGGCTCGAAGCATGGATGTGAGTTTGACCTTAACGGCTCTGAACAAGGGATTAGAGAAGGGACAACCGGAGATTCACCATTCTGACCAGGGGGTGCAATATGCAGCCAATGAATACGTGAAATTGTTGCAACAGCATCAGGTAAAGATCAGCATGGCAGAGGTTGGAGCGGCATGGCAGAACGGATATGCAGAGCGATTGATGAGAACAATCAAGGAGGAAGAAGTCGATTTGTCAGAGTATCGAAATTTCACAGAAGCGTATCAGCAGGTCAAACAGTTTTTGGAGGATGTGTACACAAAGAAGAGAATTCATTCTTCACTGGCTTATCTAACGCCAGACGAGTATGAAAGAAAATGGAATGAACAACAAAAAGAAAATCGTGGTACAAAGGAAGAACTTCCTTAAATTCTTTCATTTACTGTCCGAATCGGGGGGTTAACTTCAGGGAGCTAACCTTCAGGGAGTTTACTTGAAAGAGGCCATCATGCCAGATGGGACAGTGCATGAATGAGGCAAATCTTTCGAAAGAGGCTTTTCTGAACATTGAATTATATTCGAATGGCGCTGAAATAAGTTCAGAACTGAAGTTCTGGCTTAGAGCTAAAGTCAATTGAAACTGACTGAAACCCAAATTTATTAGGGTTTGAACCTGTTTTAACAGGTTTCCGCTTTGAGCCTGAGATTTATCTCAAGGCTCTTGAGTCAGTGCTATTCAATTATATTTTCAATTGAGTAATCTACGAAGATGGGAATCTTCCACTCGTCATAAACTGCTAAAGCGAGGGGCAATTTTTGTGGCAATATCACAGGTGATCGTCCCCCTCCACGCCCGTAAATTAACGGACTATTCCCACTCTCCACTCCGTTCTAATGGCTCTCCTGAGAGTTTGGTGATAGGCGACGCTTATCACCAAAACAAAATCAATATTCCAGGGATTTTGTTTTAGATGAAACAGTGGCGTATACTACTGTTTCACCGGCAAGCTGGGAGAACCGTTCCAATTAGTTGCCAAACTTATGCCAGAGAGTACTAATTATAGCTGTCGCCAGGTTACTTGAGACATTGGGTTTAAAGGAGGTGGGGGGGCTTCCACCCCCAGCCAGGGGTTCTCCCCCTGCACCCCGTCCTAAGCCTAGTGACTAGGCTTTAATTCTGATCTCCGGTAGTGGATGTGGCTAACTGTTGTTTCACGTGGATATCGTTTCACGTGGATATCCTTAATGTGTTTTTTGACGGTGTTGAGGCTGATGTATAGTTCTTTTGCAATGTCTTGATAGCTGTAGCCTATGCGATGCAGAATCCAGACCTCGGCCTGGCGCGGAGTTAAGCTGTACTGCTGAACTTCAGCGATCGCCCGACTCTGAAGAGACTGGCAACAGTCTTCCATTAATACCACCAGATGGGGATGGTGGGCATCTTCCAGTGGTAACCAGCGGACTCGGATGCGGAAGAGATCCGATTTGCTCAGGGCAATCTCAGACTCGATCACAACTGAACGGTTGGAATATAAACCCAGGCTTTCAATCAGTGCTTCACAGGCACGCCAGATTTCCCTCGGAATCCCCGTCATCTGACCTGGATCAAGCCGCTGGCAGATCCGACGGGCTGCATCATTGATATAAATCTGCTTTCCCTGAGAGGTGAGAATCAAAATGCCATCCAGCAGACTTTCGATCACACCTTGTAGAAGAGTGTTTTTTTCAGTAGAAAGGAATTGGAATCGATCTGATTGAGTCAGCATAGGTGCAAGGGGACTGTGTAGGGGTTTGCAAATCAATGGGGCAATGTTTTCGTTATTGCTAAGAACAATGGGCTGAAATGATGAGCTAATCTGTGAGACGCGAACAGGTATAGTTAAGAATTTCATGCGAACGCGAACAATGGGATAGGGCAAATTGGGCGTTGCTGAAAAGTAGGATGAATTGAAACCAAGTTTCAAGCATCCAGCACCTTTTTCATCCCCAGATTCAGCAACGCTGTGAATCGTTCATAGGGAAGCAGTTCGATGCACATTTTCAAAATTGTTGAACAGCCTCAAACTGAGTGGAGATTATGATTAGCTTTTTCTGTGGCAGGCTGTTCGTCTTCAATGCTTTGGGTTTGTAGGTGCCAGAGCAATTTTTGTGCTTCCCAGGCGCTGCTCAACAACTGGATTGTCTGGCAGGGAAGGTATTGTCCACTGCGGCTTTGCTGCAACGCCCAGCGGATAAATTCTCTTAAACGAGCCTCTCGATCTTGCGGAGTGTCTACGGGTCTACAGGGCTCGATCGCAGGTGGCGAAAAAATTGGCGGCATCAAAATCAGATTTTGGGGCTTCATGGCTTCTATCCTTATTCAAGGGGCTTGTAAGGTGGGCAGAAACAGACATGCTATGGGTTGTTCAGGTCTGCAATTGTTCAGCCTATTCCGATTGGTTGTGATCTTGTCAGGTAATGAAGTTCGGGAACCAGAAGCCAGAAGCTGGGAGTTGTGTTCATAGGTATTTCCTCAGGGAACATTACGTTGTAATGATCTATCGGGCGATCGCTCAAAAGTTATGCGAACCCATAAGGAAATTGCCCTCAAGATTCAGAAAACTCTGACCTGAGGGCAAACGATGAACATTTAGGTCTCACTGATATTTATCTCCCAGGCGAGGGGAAGTTATGCAGTGAACTTTCTGACTTCACTATGCATCTGACTTCACTATGCAATTGTGTTGGAAGCCGGATTTGCCAACCAACAAAAACGACAGCAACAGGGCGTTGTTGCATGAAAGTGGAAGATGGTAAATTTTACCTATCGAGAGATTTAGTGGACTGCCATGAAAACTCCCCCGAAAGCAACCTATCGCATCCGGAACTGGAAGGAGTACGATGCAGCGCTTAAACAACGCGGCAGTATCACCTTCTGGGTGAGTGAGGCGGTGATTGAGCAGTGGAATAATCGGGGAAAACAGGAAAGCGAGGAGCCTCGAAGGCGTACAGTGACTTGGCGATTGCGACGATGGGCACGGTCAAAAGCCTGTTTCATCTGGGTGGGCGGCAAACTGAGGGATTTCTGGAGTCCTGATTCAGGCTGATGAAAATTGAGTTAAAGGCACCGGACCATTCCACGCTGTCGCGTCGATTGGGCAAGTTGAGCGTGACGCTACCGGTGATTCCCAACGATAAAGCCGTCCATGTGGTGGTGGATTCAACGGGAGTGAAAGTATACGGGGAGGGGGAGTGGAAGACCCGCCAGCATGGGGCGAGTAAGCGGCGAACCTGGCGCAAGTTGCATCTCGGTTTCCTTGCTGATGTTCGCTATCACTTTTCTCCCAGCATATCGTTGCAACTGAGTTATCGCATCAACAATTTTGAATTTGAGGATGGCTCTGGCCTGAGACGAGCTGGGGTCAATTTACGTCAGAATGGGCTATTGCTCGGTGTTATAGTTCGCTTTTGAGGATTATTGGAACTGCTGTTTAGAGATTTCCCTCTAGCAGCGCCAGAAAAGCACGATGTTCTTTATCGTTACCGACAACTAGCAGGCGATCGCCCAACTCCAGCAGGGCATCACCTGTAGGATAGCGATATAGCTTTTTGTTGCGCTCGATCGCCATCACCGTTGCTCCTGTCAACCGTCGCACCTGCGCCTGGGCTAAAGTTCGTCCAAGCAAAGGAGAGTCTGCCTGCACCACGTACCAGTTTCGCTGCAATCCCTCAAGGGCTAATTCCAAATTAGAGGCTCCCCAGTACTCTGCCCGCTCTGGCAGGATATCCCGATACCTGCCGCTGCGATAGCGATGAACCATTTGCTGCACATCAAAGGTAGAATCTCCCAGCTTCAGTAGCAAATGGGCTCCCATTTCCAGGGCTGCTTCAAACTCAGGCTGAACTACCTCCTGTGCCCCTAACTGATAAAGAGAATCGATTTCGCTATTGACATGGGCACGAACGGTAATATCCAGATCTGGAGCAAGGCTCAAGGCTCGTTTGAGGGTGAGCCGTGTTGCCAGCGGGTCGGGAAGGGTAATCGCCATCGCTTTGGCAGTAGCAAGATTGGCTTTTTCTAAGACGATTTGGCTGGAGGCATCGCCAAATAGGTAAGGGATATTCCGCTCTCGCAGAGTCTGTAATGCGGCTTCATTGTTATCAATTACCAGAATTTGATAGCCCTGAAAATAAAGCATACGTACCAGCGTTTTCCCAACTCGACCATAGCCTGCAACAACAACATGCCCGGTCAGTTTTTCTGTCCCATTCCACTGATGGGACAGACGGTTGGAATGCAGAATGGCATCAATAAGTGGCCATTGTTCCAGCCAAGTTAGCCAGTAGGGAATTGACTTTAAGGTAAACGGAGTGATTAACAGGGTGATGGCAGTTGTTCCTATCGCCAGCCCGTAGAGTCTGCTGGAAAATAAACCTTGAGCCTGCGCCACACTCGCCAATACAAACGAAAATTCCCCAATTTGATTGATACCCAGCCCTACCATCAACGATGTTTTGAGTGAGTAGCCGAAGAGCCTCACAACCGGGGTCACGATCGCCGCCTTACCCAGCATAGAAATTGCCACCAGTCCCAGCAATTCGCGAGAATTCTGAAGTAGAAATGCCGGATCAATCAACAAACCAATCGAGGTGAAAAACAGTGTGGAAAATACATCTCGCATTGGTAGGATGCGATCGAGCGCATGATCGGCGTATTCCACGTTGGAAATCATAAGCCCAGCAACGAATGCTCCCATCGCAATTCCCAGGCCAAGGCTGGATGCCAGCAGAGCAATCCCCAGACAAAGCACTAAGATCCCTAACAGAAACAGCTCTTGGGATTCACTTTGCGCCATCCATCGAATTAGCCAGGGGATGAACCAGCGTCCTGCTAGAAGGGCTCCAACCAGAAAAAGAGAGGCTTTGAATACAGCAAATCCGATAGCAAGGCCGATAGTTTCCGGTGGTTGTGTGAGGGCAGGAAGCACAGCAAGCATCACCCCCAAAGCCAGATCCTGCACAATTAGAATCGCCAGCATCACCTGTCCGTGGGTTGTTTGCACCTCATTGCGTTCAATCAGGCTTTTAAGGACGACTGCTGTAGAGGAAAGAGAAAGTACGGCACCTAAAAAAATCGCCTTCGGGATTGAATCGACCCAGCCCGTCAGGTAAGTCAATCCTCCCCCTAGAAGAGTGGTGAGGAGAATTTGTAGTGTCGTTCCTCCAAAGGCAATGGTCTTGAGGCGTAATAAATCCTTGAAAGAAAACTCGACTCCCAGGACAAATAACAATAGCGCTACCCCAATTTCTGCCAGAACCTGGATGTTTCCTTCCGTAGTAATGAGTTTAAGTCCGGCTGGTCCTACGACGGCTCCCGCCAGAAGATATCCCAGCAGTAAAGGTTGCCCCAATCGATTTGCTAGATGCCCGCCGACAGTAGCAGCACCTAACACCGTCACGAGCTCAACAATGAGCGTTAATTTGCCAGCCATATTTTTTTACCTTCTGCCCCAATGCTGTAAGGGTAGTGCCCAAATCATGAACGATACTGCATTAAGGCTGGTGGGCGATGCCCCCCTACCACTCTTTGGTTGAATGGTACTCTTTATTGCTCTTTTACTCCATCCCCTGTACCATAAATCCATCTTTGGTAATTAAACAGCAACCAGCATGGGAACTATCCACCAGGCTCAGATCGTTGCCAGTGAGAAAGATCTCCTGGAAGCAATGAAAACCAGTAGTGCGGAACTTCTAGATAAGTTGCTCCATATTGATGGCAAATTTCGCTATCTCAGAGTTTGGAAGCTATTTGGAGACAACTGGAAGGTGATTGCAGGAAGTGTAGTGGCTTCTCAGACCTAACCTCCCGTCCCTTCCGCCTCCGAGGGAAGAGGAGTCAGATTCAAAAGCCCCTCTTCGACACGGAGAGGGGTTTAGGGTGAGGGCAATTGAGTTTTGTCAGTCAATCAGGTGGAAGAGAAACCGTTATGGATTTGTAGTTAAAATTCCATTCCCAACAAATATCGGAACCGGCTTTTCTGAATCCGGGTAGGCTGCAACTCCATACTCATAGGACTCTTTAGAGTTTGTCTGTTGCACTCTTAATGCAACTGTCAGCGTTGTGTTGGAAGGAATTGGCTGACCAAATTCAACCCAGAGAGTGCCTGTTTCATCAATCCAGGCTCCCTTTAGCCTTATTTCACGACCAAACGCCCCCGGTTTTCCAATCAACGCTCTGGCAGTGGACAGATCAAACGGAATCACAGCAACTGCTTTGTCTCGGCTTTGTTCCGTAAACGAGAACGATAGTTTGGTAAATTGTTTTCCGGTGCGTTCGGGCAAAAACATTGTGAAATAGTAGATGTTACCTGTGGCGGGCGATCGCTGGCTTGTGACCCAAACATTTGCCAGTTTTAGATTATTGCTGACATTTGCAGACGTTGTGTTTGGCTCCAATGCAACCGCCGATGGGTGAAGCAAAATGCTGGCGATCGCAAATGTCAATACTCTATTGATCTTTAGCATGATTCACTCCAGTAAAAGTCGAATGTCTTTGATACAGGTCTTGCTGTGGCGATCGGGATGATAGAGAAAACCTGTTGAGGAGCTGGCGAAAAATTGCATGACTCCTCAACAGGGGATCCATACACTGACTCAGCAGGAGGAAAAGACTTCAAAAAGGGCAGCTTCAAACAGACGGTTACACAAACCGGACCACATCCCAGTTGATATTGAGGCGATTCTCACCTGTGGGGAAGCCCGCTCTACCATCACCATCCCCGTCAATGTTAGTGTGAATGTTCACATACAGGGTGCCAGCCAGTAACGCCGCTTGCTCTTCGGGAGATAGCTTAAACTCTCCAGAAATCGTGCCGGACTTGGCATCGATGGGGTTGTTCTCAAAGAATCGAATCACGGTTGCATCGGCAAAGTTACCGCGACTATCTCCCGCTGGGCTGTAGTGTAAGTGGGTTCCAGAGAGGGGATTGCCCTCCTTATCCTGAGGAACTTTGAGGAAGCCCTCAACCAGTGCTTTGGGGTCAGAACCGTTAAGAATTTTAGCATTAGGATCGATTTCTTGTTCTCCCTGACTGAAGAGAGGGAATCCATCGAAGTTTTCGTAGCTGCCATTGACGCGAAATACACCCTCTTCCAGTTCAAAGTTCAGCTCAGAAGTTCCAGGGCTATCGGTTTTGAAAGGAAACTCGGTTCCACCCCCGCCTCTAGCAGTGTTAAAGGAAAACCCATCGTCACCTACGTAAAGGAAATCGTTTCCGTCTCCCCCAATCAGACGATCGCGCCCCTGAGTTCCGGTCAGCGTTCCGCTACCGCGCTGATTCTTGACGCCAAGCTCTTTGAGATTTCGCAAGCTTGCATTGGCTTCAGCGGAATTTCTGACAAAGTGGCTCTCATTGATATCGGATGCTTTGACAAACGGTAAAGCAGCCAGAATGTGCCCTGTCTTTTTGTCGATGATCAACGCATTGTTACTTGAATCCAGGGGTTGTTCAAGCCCTCCTTTACCAGGGTTTTTCCCCTGAGCAATCACGACATTTTTGGGATTGATACCTGAGAGGACGAAGCGATCGCTTGATGGGTCAAAATCAAAAATGCGATTGGTTGTTTCCTTACCCAGAATAATGGTGTCTCTGCCCGTACCTGTCGTGATGGTATTAAATCCGCGCCCTGTGCCCCGAATGATATCGCTGTCACCGGAACCAATCACAACGTTGTTACCACCCCTGGGATTCAGGATATCGCCCCTGGCACCAAGGTTATCTCTAAAGGAAGTTTCACGAGCAACTTTCTTGGGGTCCAGACTCCTGGGAGAGTCTACATTGTTTAGATCAACATGAAGCTCAAACCTGCCAACAACCGGGCTATGGTTATGATCATCACTAACAGGCGTGAGTTTTTCTTGTTCCTTTGGTGCAAGGGCATCATTCAGTGATTTTTCGAGCTCAGACTCCTGTACCGAAGAGCCAATTGAGGTGTTAGTAGAGCTACTGGAATTAGCAGCACTGAGAATTGGATCGGCAATTCCAGTACCATGAGTGTGATTGTGGTTCAGATGATTCTTGTCATCAAATCCTTCCATGATTGACTCCTTGCAATTATGAGATAGAAGTAGAGGTTGTCACCCATTAATGCTTAGGGAAGCAGCCCCCAAAAGATTTTTAGCCGCTAAATTTCTGGCTGCAATATTACCGCTTACAGTCTGAAACGAATTTGAAATGGTAGATACAAAGTTACAACCAGATCCTTGAAGCTGATGATGCTGGGTAGTCAGTAAACGCAAACGATGGGAATGGTTACAAACAATCAGGAAAACTACTAAATCTGTTGGGGACCTGAACCCTTCACGATCAATGGTCACCTTTACTAGCTTCAACTATAGCAAGGTAGATTATGAGTGGCAATATTTGTTAGACCAATTTCCAAATTGGAATGACATTTAATTAGAACCAATGGATTTGAAAGTTCCAGCTAACAACCGGATTAGAGTACTCAACAATATCCTATCCACCTTATGGATACAATTAGGGCTACCTGTGGCATAGTTAATTCGGACAGAAATTATTTTCTGAATCATGAGTTCCTGCGTCGTTAAGCTGAAAAATGTGTTTAGCATAGGGAGAAAATCTGATGCAATCTGCAATGGTTACTTCTAGCCCACGCCTGACTGCAATTAACGGGGAACCTGCTGTGCCACTTGAATATATGCCGGAAGCCTGGCAACGGATTGCCAGGGGTAGCTGGATGAGTGAGCCCCATGTTTACACAGCAATGGCTCAGGTATTTTTAGCCAAAAATCAGTATGGCCACACCCTCTTTTTAGAGCGTCCTGATGCTGAACATCTCAAGCATGCTTATGGTGAAGGAAATGGGCTGCTAGCGTGGGAAGCGGTAGTCCATTTTGGAGAAGCCTTTCTTCCCGAAAATTACCCGGACTTTCAGCAAATTCGGAACGATCTATCAGCTCTTGAGTCTCAACAGCATGAACGCCTTGCGCTAGTGAATATTGTCAGTGATTTATTTGATGAACTTGGCTATGATGTGCCAGCCACATTCTACTGGACATTTCTACACCCTTTACAACGCCTAGACCTGTTCGAGGTTCGCTCCTTTCGCTTTAGTGAGCAGGACCTGGCAGTAGCTCGAAAATTCGATGCCATTCTTCATGGTGGTTACGTATCAATGCTCCGACGGTTGATCGACAGTGTATCCAGTCAGCATGGATATTTTCTTGAGCATGGCTGTGGGTGTGAAAATCATTTAGCAAAGCTCAAGCCCTGTGATTCGCCGTTTGAATATTCAATTCCACTTGAAGCGCGGCGCAAAACATTGCGTGCTTTTCTCTGGAGCGTGATGGAAGAGTATCTATTGTTTGAATTGCGATCCGCAACTCGCCTGGTCTATGCTGACGATCTTTAGGTGAGAACGGCGCTGAAATAAACACTTTAGCTGCCCGAAATTTTGTTTGAGGATCTGGGTAGTGTTCCGTCAGGAAAATTTTGACGGATATGCGACCCGTCAGGATTTAACCCTCATCAACTTCCTGGGTATTCGCCAACTGTCAAATTCAATTTGACAGAGTAAGTAGCTGGATGCAATTAAATTTTTGGGGGTGGAAGGGGTGAAACCCCCTGCCTGGGGGCAACGCCTCCACTCCCCTTTCTTCCAATTAATTATGTCTACCTACTTAGTAGCCTCGAAGATGAACAGAATCACAGAGGTGAAGAATATTCGATTGGATCCACATCTCCCGCATTTCGATAAACCGTCCAGGGATAGCCATTGCGATGGAGGAGGGAGCCTTTAGCCGTTACACAGATTGCAACCGAAGCATCTTCAGCAGGACCCCGAAACAGGATTGCCGTGTCCTGGTTGGACCCACCTAATTCATACTGGTCGCAGGTGATCTTCTCTTCAACGACAATGAATGTTTTCTTCAGAGCCCTGCAATCACTTTGAATTGCTAAAAGCCTGGTTTCAATCTCTTTCAAGCAGTCCTCTGGTGGTAAGTTTTTGGCAGACTGTAGTGCGGTATAAATTTTCTGCCGTAACTCCTGCTTAATCTGCGATCGCGAATTTTGAGCGGCAAAATGTGATTCTCTGGCAAAGATGGACTCGTTTCGTTGGGATAGTACCTTCATAATGTCACCACATCTCTGGAATAGGAGTTGACGTGGAGAACACCCTAATTTGTTCAAAATCTTAATGAGCTGGAATCCTAATGAGGCAGGCTGCAATGAACGGTACAGATAAGAAACATTGCGCTGACCAGAGCAGGGATCAGGATGAACAATTGGATGGAGCGATAACGCAATCTAACCATCGGAAACTCCTTGTAATTACTGCGTTTCAACTTCATTAAGGGCGAACTTTCACAGGAAACTTCAGTTCAAATTGATTAAAATCTCCCTTCTTTGAGTTGCCTGACAAAACAACCGTGTAGGAACCTGGTTTGGGAAACGTAATCATTGTGCTTATTGCTTCATGGCCTTTCTGGTGTCCTTCAATTGGTATCGGTGAAAGAGGCAAGTGATGAGCGATCGCCCGATTGCGAGAGTCGTAAGCAACAACACGACAATTACAGCTTGAAGGAGAAATCATATCGCCATCCCGTCGCATCAGCATAAACCAGGTTAACGTAGGCTTCCCAGCATAGGGCGAATCATCTGGATCAAGATGAATCATGACTTCAACATCACCAGCAGAAGTTTGCTGATGGGCAATCAGAGGCCGAGCAAATGCCATTGGGGTAATCACAAATCCGCAAATAGTTAAGGTAAACATTGCCAGTGTTCTATGCATCAGAATTTTTCTCCTGAATAGGGTTTGAGTGAAATCAAAATGTAGAACAATTTAGTGATCGCGTAGCTCAATCGGCCATTAGCCTTTACGCCCCAAATCATCCCCCTACTAAGAGAATCAATAACCATTGCCCCCAGAAGAAGGGGTATCCCAATTCTCCTGAGCAGGCGGATTCGATGTGCTATTAGACATCGATCTATTTACAAATAGATTGAGGACCATCAACGTGAAAGCTGCGCTGCAAACAAACAAAATGAAAGCCAGTAGAGATTTATGCATTTCAGTTTCCTCATCAATAATCAATGGGTAGTGCTCGTAATGAGCTTGAAGTGGTCAGTGATGGCAGCTAGTACAACAGAGAGAAAGTTTTGTCAGAGGTGCAGGGGTTCTACCTCTGCCTGGAGGCCGGCTCTCATACGGTTTGCCTAACACACTCTGCCATTTAATTTGCATTTCTGATTAGATTTACGAGTCAACGTACAGACTTAATCCCATCAAATGCCTTTGTAATTTCCTCTGTCACGTAACTGATAGGTGCACGCTGGCGCACTTTGATCATGGCGGTTAAGCTCATTCCTGGTGTCAGCGGCAATCGCTCAGACTTGCGTTCTAAAAACTGGCGTTCCAGTCGGATTTCCACTGGAAAAACAGTCAGTCCAGGAGTGTTTTCACTTAACTGAATGGCCTCGCTGCCGAGTCGTGAAACTACTCCTTTGATCGAACCATACTCAGTGAATGGATAAGCATCGACTCGGATATCCACTGGCATCCCTACCCGGATATTCGCAATATCCGCATTGGCAACCTGTACTCGTGCAGTCAGCGATTCACTTGGAACCACTTGCAGCAATGCCTGCCCAGGTTGGGCAACAACACCGGGAAGTTTGGTTCTCAGGTTGAACACTACCCCATCAACAGGTGCGCGCAAATCCTGATTTTTGAGGTCAATTTTGGCCTGATTTAGTTGAGCAATGACCTGAATCAGTTGCCTCTGGTTGTCCTTAATAGTGGCATCAAACTGAGCATCTAATTCTGCTAACTGGCGTTGCAAATCCTGTTGGGTTTCATTCAACAATTTACCCTCTTCCACCCTTGACTGTAACCGATTCACTTCTAACTGCCGTTTCTGCAAACTATTTTGGATGAGTTGCTTACGTAATTCGCTTACACTGACTTTGCGCTGGAGCAGGTTGACCTGTGAAATCGCCCCCTGATCAACCAGAGGTTTGAGTCTGGCCAGAAGTTCTCGTTCGGTTTGGAGTTGAAATCTGGTTTGGGCCAGTTGTGCTTCTGCTTCGGCAATTTGTGACTGGATGTTAGATTCCTGTAGTTGGGTGAGGGATTGGCGATCGCGCAATTGCCGCTGAAACAGCTCATACCGTTGATATTGTTCTGGTGATAGCTGACCTGGATCTCCCGTTATTTGAGCGACAAGTAGTAGCCGAGTTTGAACCCGGTTCATCAGTTCCGGTGGAATTTCTGCCTTACTCTGGTTTAAAGCTTCTAAAGGCTTACCCTGGTGAGCCATTCGCAAAACAGCGGTTTCTTTAACCAGTTGTTCCCGTTGTAACAGAAGGGCCTGCATTTGATTATGAAGTGCTGTTTTATCCAGCTGCATCAATAATTGCCCTTGCTTTACCGAATCTCCTTCCCGCACCAGGACAGCGGTCACGGTCCCCCCCACCCTGGACTGAATTACCTGTGATTGCGACAACGGTTCTAATTTGCCAGTGGCATTCACGACCACATCAACCCGTGCAAAGATTGACCAGCCAGCCCCTACCGTAATTCCAACCAGAATGACCTGTGTCATTCTTTTAGTCCAGTTTGCCGTGGATGGCAAACCAATGCTTTTCGTTTCCAGGTCTTGCTCGACTTGGTTCAGCATGGTTCGGTAGCGATCTTGTAATGCTCCAATTGGGTAAAGTAACCAGTGACGACGTTTCATAATCTTTCTCCATTCACGCTTCACGGGATTGTTGAGAATACAGGCAGTAATAGAGCTGGCGACGGGCCATCAAATTAGAATGGGTTCCCTGCTCGGCAATGATGCCCGATTGCATAAACAGAATCCAATCGGCACGAGCAATGGTATTGAGTCGATGGGTAATGAAGAAACAGGTGCGGTCTTTGAACCGATGCATTAAATTGGTGCAAACCTTCCGTTCCGTTTCATAGTCCAGGGCGCTGGTTGCCTCATCAAAAATCAGCAACCGGGGATTACGGATTACAACACGGGCGATCGCGATTCGTTGCCGCTGTCCTCCTGACAGGTTGCTACCCCGCTCTCCTACCTGAGTGTTATACCCTTCCGGAAGCTGCATGATAAAATCATGAGCTTCTGCAACCTTTGCTGCCGCAATAATGTCCTCATCGGGCAGATTTTCAAACAATGCAATATTGTCTCGAATGGTTCCCTGAAACAGAACCGCATCCTGAGAAACAATTCCAACCTGCGATCGCAAAGAATTCAAATCAATTTTGCTGATATCATACCCATCAATCGTAATGCTGCCGTTTTGCGGTACGTACAGACGGGGCAGCAACTTCATGAGTGTACTTTTTCCCGAACCACTTTGCCCCACAATACCCACAAAGGTACCAGCCGGAACATCTAAATCAACATTCGATAGTTGAAGCTGTCCAGGTTTAAATGCAAAACTAACACCCTGATATTGCACATGTCCACTAATAGCAGGCAGTTGAAGTCGGCCTCTTTCCGCTGCTAGCTCCTCTTCAACTGGAGAATCGGCAATATCCGCTAGTAATTCCATCGAAAGTGACGTTTCTTGAAAACGCTGCCACAGTCGGGCCAGACGTAAAAGCGGACCCGTCACATATCCGGTCAGAATTCGGAAAGCGATCAATCCACCTAAAGACAACTCCCCTTTTAACACCAGATCAGCACCGACCCATAACACCAGCAAACTACTGATGGTATTGAGAAACTGGCTATAGGAGTAGAAGATGGTGTTGACCGTTGATGTGGTAAAGCCACTGGTCAGATATTGCACATAGCGATCGCGCCAGGTTGCTTCTACTAACGATTCCATGTGTTGTGATTTAACCGATGAAATCCCACTCAGAACCTCTACCAGATAAGACTGGACCTTTGCCCCTTGGTCGGCCTTAACACGAATTAGTTTCTGCTGAATCCCCGACATAATCAACATGGAAATAATCACTATCGGAATCGTAAGCAGCACACAGGCGGTCAGCCAGGCGCTGTAGAGCAGCATGACTCCGATATAAAAGATGGAAAATACCACGTCCATAACGGTTGTAATGGCAGTATCCGTCATGAATTGGCGAATGTTTTCCAGTTCCAGGAGTCGGGATGATAGTTCCCCAACCGGACGTTTTTCAAAAAAGTTCAGGGGCAAATGTAACAGGTGACGAACAATTTCAACTCCCAGGTGCAAATCGATGCGGTTTGTCGTGCCGATCAGCAAATACGTTCGTAGAATAGTCAACGCCCCTTCCAGAAAGGCAAACATGACCATCAAAATGCCAAACATTGACATCGCTCCAGCATTGGAACTGATGATGACATGGTCAATCACCTGCTGAACCAGTAAGGGATTGGCTAAACCCAGCAGTTGAATCACGATTGAAGCCAGCAAAACTTGCACCAGGATGCCACGTTGCTTAATCACCATTGGCAAGAACCAATGGAAACCAAACCGCTTTTTCGGAGTGGTTGGCAGGCGTTCCACCACGATCGCCCGACACTGAGAACCCTCCTGTTCTCCCGGAGGAACTGGATTCAGCATCAGGCGAGAGGCTAGTTCCTCTGGTTCCAGACGTAACAGTCCCGTCCGTGGCGAACCCAGCACAACGGTATTGGGAGTCACATCATGTAAGACAGCAAAAATATCACCACATTGAATCAAGGCTGGAGTAGTGAGCCGATTGATGCCGCCTGATGTAGGCGTGAAACGAACAACATGAGCATTCAATCCAATTGCTTGAGCAATGCGAACGTATAGATCAAATGGTTCAAACTTTTTGACGGATTGCTGTTTGAGTGAGCGACGCAGCGAATCGGGGCGATACGGTACCTGCAAGCGATCGCAGATCATGCCAAAGCAGGCTACCACATCTTCAATCGGGTCAGAGGACGAAGACTGCCAGATAGGGTAGGAATGGTTAGCAGGCGGAGGCTCAGGCGGAGCAAAATAGATAGGAGGAGACCCTGGGGAGAAGGCATCCGGAGCCAGAGGCTCTCCATTTCCCTCTGTCATAGCGGGAATGGTACGCCGCAGCAAAGTGGAAGAAATGCAATTTCGATCAATCCCCAACAGGCGTACTGGGAATCGTAGTTTTCGAGTTAACTGCAACTGATCAACACTTTTGATCGGAGTACCGACGGGAAGATTGAGAAACTCGCCCCCACTGAGAAGCCAGATGTAATCAGAAGGCAACTCCAATGCATTAGATTGAGAGCCATCCCAGTGTTTTACAACCGCTAATTGCTCCTGATCAACATAATTCACAATCTCCTTCAAATTAATATCTGACGGGCGTCCAGGCATATTAGACAGGCAGCGAGAAAGCGTATCAAACACCTCAAGCACAGTCACCCGTTCCATGAGCACCGACATGAGATGAGCTTCTGCGATCGCCTCAAACTCATCCGCAGAAAGCGCCAGTGTCAAAACCTCATGGTCGCTGTCTGCAAAACTCATGGTTGCCCGCACCGATCCGGCTGCCACCCGACGCAGCAAGCAATCCCAACCCACAACCGTCCCCTTTCCTACCACTGCCAGAGTTGGGCTTTGAAACGAAGTTGGTCCCAAAATTCGTACCCGTTCCCGTACGATGCAGTGAATTTCCGAAGGCAATTCTCTGGGGGGATAAATCAGCTCACCGGGCTGAAAAGAGCGCAACTGAAGTTTTGCTGCAACCTGCTCCCGTAAATTGGGAGGAAGGTGATTGAAGGGCCATGCAGCAAAAAAATCTGAAAGAAATGAGTGCATGGGGGCATCGAAAAGTGTCATATCAATTCCCTAAATTCAATTGATATAGCTCTATGCAGGTGCGTTAGGACATTGGAATTAGAGAGGAAGTGGAGGTTTCGCCCCTAGCCAGGGTTTTCCCCCTGCACCCTGTCCTAACTACAATGACTACCGCTATAGATCCCTCACAAGGGCATAAGACTTGCACCCATCAGTCAGTCATCATCCAATGTCATCCGGTGTTGCTGAATCTATAGATGAAAAAAGTGCTGGATGCTTGAAACTTCGTTTCAATTCACCCTGCTTTTCGGCAACGCCCATCATCCTTTTACTATTGCGTCATTAAGGGCTGTTCATCTTGTCGAGATTGCTCTATTGAATCTGGCTGTACGGCAATCATGCCAGGTGTACTCAACACTTTTTTGACCTGTGCCTGAAGCCACTGGTTATACATTCGATTGATCAAATTAAACCGGGTAGATTCCGTTAGGCGTGCGGCTGAAAAATGCTCTAATCGAACAATCCAGAACACATCTTCTATCGGAATTGGACCATAGACCGTTCCTACCTGCTCACTAGAGAAGAGAGTCGCCACATCGGCCGGAATCGTAGACATGGATACGGGACCAACTCTTCCTCCCGTGTGCCGTTCACTTCCTAAAGAATATTGCTGAGCCAACTGAGCAAAATCGGCTCCATCGTCTCGCAGTTGAAAATACAATTCCTGTGCTAATGTCAAATCAGTCAGCTGAATGAGTGAATACTCCACCTGATCTAGATCCGATTTAGCCCGAAGAAATTCCGATTCGACCTGTTCAGCAAAGTAAAGCTGCTTGAATTTTTTGATCCGGAATCCGCGCATGATCACAGTATTGAAGTACTCTGGTGTCACACTTCTGTCCTGGCACCATTGAATAACAAATCCTTCAAAGTCATCTGGCATTGAGGGATTGGTAATTCCAGTCAAAAGCTGAAATACTTCCTGCTGTGTTAACTGAATATCCTTAATAACATCGTCCAGAATTACCTGCCCTACCAATGTTTCCAGAAGCTGATATTGCACAAGCGCAGAAATAATCTGATCGCCATCTAAAAGGCGATTTCCAATTTTGAGATAGCTACTCATGGTAGTCTTCCTAAGCCCTGAGCCAGAAAAGCTTTGTAGATATGGTTTGGGAGCACCCTATGCTGTGACTATACCACAATCCTTCAGGCATCCAATTAATTAGAACCAGTTTGTAGATTGTTCCAGTTGAGGGAGGACGTGATCGCCCACACCGGTGAATTTAGATCATTGCTGCTTCTGAGATGGATTTAGAGCCGAGTAAGTTGCAGCTTTCAACTCATCCTGCGATTCAGCAACTCCCAATTCGGTTATTCATTCATTTACCAGGAAATCAGGATTTTATTGATTTTTACTTATTTAGAACCATCAGGATAAGACTGGTTCTAATTAGCAAACAGCGACCTTCTGGTAAAAAATGCGACACTAGAAAAAACTCGTCCACAGATGAATCTAAGTCCTTCCTTGTCGAAGGCTTACCCCGTAAGGTTTTAAGCTCAATTCGATTTTGTTTCTACACGCAATTTTGTGTGTATAAAAATCTAGTAATTTCTCAAAAAAGTTCTGAGGATTTCAGGTTGGCTAAATTCTTCTGGTTCTTTAGGTTGGTACAGGGTGATGTTGTACTCTCTATAAAGTCGCAGGTGCAAAGCGGCGTTGCTGAAAAGTAAGATGAATTGGAACGAAATTTCAAGCATCTGGTGCCTTTTTCATCCCCCGATTCAGCAACGTCTGCAAATCTACTAGTACTCTGTCAAATTGAATTTGACGTTAGCGAATACCCAGGAAGTTGATGGGGGTTAAATTTTGAGGGTCTGCGAGCCGTCAAAATTTTCCTGGCGGAACCTAGTCTGTTAGAGCGGTTAACGCTTACAGGTTTCCAAAACTTAGCTGGACGTTTCACCAGCCTGGTAATGTTCTAGACTTGTGAACAGGCTTTCTAAGGGTGTTCTGGAACGTCTCTACGAACAAACACAGCAGAATTGAGTTTCCGCTTATTTCAGTGCCATTCATGTAAAGTTCCCTGCAAAAAGGGAAGTGAACCCATCTGCAAATGAACAGTTTCCCGCAGGTGGGATAGACAGATTGCAGCTCATCATATACAGTTCAACGAGTAACAAGGAAGTCATCATGATCAAAGGCCCAAGACCAACCTTTAGCAGTGATTTCGTGGCTAGCTTTAATCAAGATTTACCTCCCAAAGCCGCAGTTAAGGTCGCTGGCGATGACGTATTTTTTGGAGGAATTAAGAATGAATCCTTTGATGGAGGAGCTGGTAATGATTCAATTGATGCCGGTGCGGGTAATGATGTGTTATTGGGAGGACCTGGAGTTGATAGGTTAACTGGCGGTCCAGGGTTCGATCAGTTTTTGTTAGCAGGTGATCCCTTCGCTAATGGCGCACCCCTACCCGCAGGGCAGACAGGTATCAATGTCTTGAATCGTCCCGATGTGATTACAGACTTCACCTTTGGGGAAGACCGATTTACCTTTGCCGGACAGGATCTGGGGATTGAAAACTTCGTATTCCAGCAAGGGGTAACTTCTCAAATTGCGGCTGATGGTAATGCTCTGGTGTTGCTGGATGCCTTCCCTGCTGCGGGGGCGGCGGCTCGTGCGATCGCCAATAATCCAAATATCACTTCTGACGAAGGAGTGTTTATCTACTTCAACTCAACCTTAGGAGTGACTCGTCTGGTCTATTCTCAAGACCTTGGTGATGGTGGCAATATCAGCGTCCTGGCCAACCTGGATAACCAGCGAGGCCCTCTCGGACAGGCCAATCTGGCAATCTTTACACCAACCGACTTTAATCTGGTCTAATATAGCTGTCGCTAGGTTGCTCAGGACACTGGGTTTAAGGGGGTGGGGGGGGGCTTCGCCCCCAGCCAGAGGTTTCACCCCTGCACCCCGTCCTAAGCCTGGTGGCTATAGCTATACCAATTTCAACAGAACTCGCAGGCTCTTCCAGCTTGCCGGTGAAAGAGTAGCTCACGCGACTCTTTCATCTAAAACGGAATCCCTGGAATATGATTTTGTTTTGGTGATAGGCGACGCTTATTACCAAACTCCCAGGAGAGCCAACTCGCAGCGGATGAAGGGGAGCTGGGCCTTAGGCAGGGGTACGCCCTCTGCACCCCTATGTGTCACCTTTGCTCTTTAAGTTGGTATGGCTTCCGTTTTCGGGCAACGTACCGACTTAGGGTTGTACAGCTCAGGGTGCTTCTGCTTTCCCAATACCAGCGTTAGTCCTCAAGAGGTGATGACGAATGGCGCCAGCTACCATCATTCCAATTACCGGTCACCTGTTGCCTATCGCCTATCATCTCCTACCTATCGCCATCCTCACACTATTGTTCGTTTTGGACTTTTTGGGCTATGAACCGTCAGATCTTAAGTAGCGGAACCATCGTCTGCTCGGCAATCCTCATTTATGGCTGGACACAATCCCCCGCTTCAGAAGCCAGCGATTATGCTTGTAAAAAGCAGGTTGCCAAAGCGGGTTCTTCAAACGCTTCTCAGCAATTAAGCGGAGCCGAAAAGCATTGTTTGCCAAAAGCCGTCATTGCAACCTCCAGTAATCCAGAGCCATTGTTCAATCTCCAATGGAGCCAAGGCGACAGAGACAAGCTGCCCAATACAATGGAAAACCTATACAGCAATTTACTGGAAAAAGCACAGGCACTAGCTAGTCGTGAACAATTTGGACAGGCCATTACCACAATTGCAGGAATTCCTAAAAATAGTCGTCACTATGAAATAGCACAACAACTTCAAGAAGACTGGTCTAAGGAATTACTCCGACAGGCAACTCTCCAATGCCAGCAAGCTCAGGTAAAAGTGGCGATTTCAATGCTTCAGCTCATTCCGGAAAACAGCCAGTTCCACGATCGCGCCCTTGAGTTAAAACAGCGCTGGAGTCAAGAGGCAAAGTGGCTGAATCGGGCGATCGCGGCGGAAAAAGTTGGCGAGTGGCAGGAAGCGATCGATGCTATTAAATCCTTGGAAGGTTCGCTGATGTATAATAGCCTGCTGGTTCAGGAGTTATTACAACAGGCCGTGACAAAACTCTACGAACCCGATCAAACTCTTCTACAAATTGCTACAGCCGATCTGCCCACTATACAACCTTCTGATATGACTTCACCAGCAACAGCTTCTAAATAACTGGACGCAATTACAGGGTTTTTCAGTTGAATTAGCCACACTTTTTAAGCAGCCAGGGGTTAGGGTCTAGGGGCTAGAGTTAAAGAGTGGTTTATGCATTTGAAACTTGCTGTAGATTGAAGATGAATGGCACTGAAACAAGCTTAGAACTAAAGTTGTGGCTCAAAGCTAAAGTCATCCAGCCCCTAATCCCTGGTCCCTAGCTTTTAGTGCTTTGCTGCTGGCTTTTGATTGCCTGGAATTTCAGTAAACTCAACCCCAAACAGTTTCTTCAACACAACGACTGGATCTTTTTGGGGAAGGCTCATATCGACAAAAAGGCTGTGGGCCAGCTTCAATTGAGCTGTACTGTACTGCCGCTGATTCTGAGCCTGAGAAACGGCGAGGCTTAAATCATGGAACCATTTCACTAAAACAGGCAGTGAGTTTTCCAATATCACCGTCCCCTGATCGAAAGAAAACTTGAGAATAGTCCGCTTGAAGTGGGCATTCATCAACGTGTAAACTGTCCCGTTCTGAACCAGAGTCCATCTGGATTGGGGCATGGCTTTTTCACTCCAGGTCACCCATAAACGCATCCGCTTCAAAACACTGTCTGAGTCGTCCCGATTCAACAAATAAAAGATGAGAGATTTGGTTGCTGGCAACTCAAGAATGTGCCGGGATGGCTGGGAAGGAGCTCCTCCAGGCCGACTTAAAGCAGGCTCAGTCTTCTCAGGAGATGCTTGATTTGCAGCAGTCAATGGATTCAATTCATTTGGGAACACCGGTAACTCTCTCTTCAATGGGGGACTAATTAGAGAAGGTTGAACGTTAGACTCATGGAAATCAGGTGACTTCGGCGCCCCCGGCACAAGTGAAACTTCCCAGCGATAGCGATCGAGCGGTCCGCCTTCATGCATACAAGCTGGAAAAGGGTACACCTGTTTCATTATCGGTTGGTAAGTCTTGGCATCCAGATACTCCACATTCAGGTAAATTTCTGGAGTATCATTCTGTTGCTTGGTGAAAGTGTAGTCTGGCGGAGGTGGTTCCAGAGAAACAAGGCGGACAATTTGAGTCACAGCCGGATTGGTACAGTCCTGTAATTGGAATATATTATGTGGCGGGTTAAAAATGATACGCCCATCCCCGTCCAGACCATAGGAAAGTAAGCAACCTTGAGGAACGTAAAACAATGCCCCAATGTATCGATCAAGCTTTGGTTTGCGCCGCCGCAGATAGACGTAGTATTGGGTTGGTTCACTCAGTCCCCGGTCCTGGTAACTGTAATCTTTCTTCAGCAACAGTCGGGTGTTGTGATCGACCGAGGTGGATACGGTACCTCGACGGTGGCGATTGCCAATCTCTCGCAACCCGAATTCTAAAATGGTCTGAATATGGTTCGTTTCAAGCTGAGTAATCAATTCGCGAATTAAAGCAACCTTAGCTTTGGGTTGCAACTGAACAGCCTGGTTCAGCAAGTTGGCATGGAATTTCGAGTCATCTTCTAGAGCAGCATTTTCTTCAGAAAACACTTCCTGACGGAATGGCTCAGTCACGGACTCAACTTCTGACTGAAGGGTGGCTTGAACCAGCCCCTCACTCACACCCAGGGCAGGAACTTCACGACTCATTTAAGGAAAATAATTACAGGGTTTATTATCAGTTGCTACTCATAAGGTAGCTCGGCACACCTGAAGAAATCAAATGCAATGAATTCATTTTATCCTAAACTTTTCTAGATCCGAATAGTTTGATTGAAAGATTGTGCGAAGCAATCCAGAGTTCTGATTAAGAGTTTTATGGCTCCATTACTCTGTTACTCATCCACCCATCCACCTGTAGCCTTCCTGAACGATTTGTGAAATGGAAGAGCTGTGTGAAGAGGCTTCCTGCGGAATCCTTCTTCACAATCCAGATAGGATTGCTAAGTCCTGAACGATTTGTGAAATGCAAGGGCTTTGTGAAGAGAATTCCTGGGGAATCCCTTTTCACAATCCAGATAGGATCGCTATATATCAATCAGCAATTCCAGCATTACTGGAGGCAAGAGGGGGAAAGCATTCCAGACAATTGGAGTGGATTAACCCAGGAATCATCTGGGCCATGGTGCGGTTAATCGCTTCACAACGATGAAGTTCTGCTTCCAGGCGTTTGCGCTCCGCCTCGCTGCGCCGATGGTCTTCTTCCAGGCGTTTGCGATCACTAATATCAAGCAAAACGCCCCCTAACCAGAGTAAGTTATCGCTGTCGTCAAATACTCCCTGTTTGCGTTCTGATACCCAACGGATTTGACCATTGGCATGAATGATCCGGTATTCAATGGAACAGCGGTAACGGTCTAAAACTGACTGAATCAACGAATCTTTGATCAATCCAATGTCATCGGGGTGAACAATACTCAGATACGAAAGTCTCTGGTTATTGACGAAAGCCGAAGCTGGATACCCAGTGATCTCTTCAATTCCATCACTGATGAACCGCATTGTATAGGTGGAATCACAGCGAAAGACAGCCCCAGGAATATTGGATGTCAGGGATTTAAATCGTTCTTCGCTGGCTTTTAGTTCAACCTCCAGGTACTTGCGATCGGTGATGTTGTATCCGGTAATAACAACTCCATCAATTTCTAATACTGAGGGGAACTGTTGTCCCTGGATGTATAGAAATACCCATTTACCAGACTTTGTCTTCCACCAGCATTCAATCCCCAACTGCCTGGATTGAACATTACTGACCCATAGCTGAAGCGCCAATTCAAACTCATTGAAGTTGTTGGGATGGATGAACTCAGTCACATACCGCCCCAACAATTCCTCTTCCTTGTAGCCTAACAGGCTCTCAACTATGGGGCTGGCATAAATAATCTGTCCTGTATTGCTGGTCTGAATAAATAGATAAGGGCTGTTTAAGACAAACGCTTTCCATTTTTCTTCAGTTCTGACCAGTGCATTGTAAATTTTGCGGCTCTCTGTGATGTCCTCCAGGAGAACAACAAAATATTTTCGATAACCATTCACGCAGGCAGGCAAATCAATCAGCGAAACACTAATATTAACCCAAATAACATCCTGGCTTTTGGAGACTAATCGTTTTTCGATTGTGTAGGAACTGATATCTCCCTCCAGCAATTTTTGCCTTAAATCTCCATCCACCAGCCGATCCTCTGGATGAACAAATTTTTCCAGGTGAAGCGTTTCAGCGCCAGTGGTTCCGAGGAGTTCATGAAATTTTTGATTGCACCGAACCACTATTCCATCGGGGTTGGTCAAAGCTGTTGCCAGACTGGCACAGTTAAATAGGGAGACAGCTCGATCGTATTCCTCAATCAGTTTCTGGGTGTCTCCCTCTGAGTTAAGTTTCTTAGCGGTTAAAAACATTAGCTTTGCATCCGGGTTGAATTGGAGGGAACATTCAATGTCTTCCCAGGCGTCTTTAGTTTTAGAAAGAAACTCAATGGTTTCACCTTGCAGAGCCCGTTCCCAAAACTTCGTTAATAGTGCCAGGGTGGTAGATCCCGATGCGAAATAATCAAAGAAACCAACATCCTCAGCTTTGGCTTGTAGCAACTCCAGAAAACTCTGACTGGCATAAACGGTTTGCCCTCGATCGCTGTAAATACAAATTGGACAGAGCGATCGCTCCAGAACTTCCAATGACTTGTTAGACCGAATCCCAGGAATATCCCAGAAAGTAAAAACCATCTTCAGTGTATCCTTGCGTTTCAGATGGATCCATCTATTTCAGCATCTTGAACTCTGCAAGTTCGATACCGATTTGCTTACTCTCTGGTAGCTGCACTCCTATTTTGATTTCAACGTTGTTGATCTTCGAGAAGAATTAGAAGTAGCACAAATCAGTCTTTCCAATTCAGCATTGCTCTGGTACCCGTTACATCCTATTTCCCTGTCCTATGCCCCAGATGCCACAGGCATCCATTGCATTGCTTTAGTTTTTTCGGGATTGCTGAATCCGGATATGAAATGGATGCCGTATGCTCGAAACCTCGTTTCGATTCATACTGCTTTTCAGCAACACCATTTTTTCTACAGAATGACAAAGATACCTCTCCTCCAATGTGTCTGCGACATCGTATCACAAATCACTTCAGTTACTTTTGTCACCTCGCTGACTCTTTTGCAGCACGCACTCCTCCAGTCATTCGAAAAGCGGGTTAAATCGCAATTTGGGTTAAATCGCAATTTTATGTTTATCCATCTACTCTCACCATAAAACCTGGTGTATGCTTGTTTATGGATTGTCACAGTATCTGCTATGTTGTGCCAGTCTAACTGGACCCCAAGAGGCTGAAAATTAATTAGAACTTCATCATACGGCAAGTTCCAGTTAATCTAGCCTCACTTGTTCCGGTTAGTTCTGTCATAAGGCGTGGACAACGCCGCTTTTGGTCACTATAATCTACAGAGACATCTAAATCAGGTCTACCCCTGTTGTTCGTGAACCAGGGTAGTCAAAGTTTCATCTACCACCTAGTTTGATTTGCTCCCCGACTCCGCGAATTGATGAGAAAAGCCCTGTTTCCGGGTGTGAAGGAGTGAGCGCAATTGCAACTCATGTCATTTTGCAGTTGTTTCTGGTGCAGAGACAGATTTCGCATGAAAATCCTGACGCATTGGGATCTGATTGACTAACGATTGGTATTAGCCTAGGGGCTTTCATCAATTGGATTGGTCATTCAATCACGAAAGCCGCTATCCAGGCGGTAGAACCCGTGCAGGTCTAACCCCATGGAAGGCTGAATTGTATGATTGGGCAACTATTAACCGGACGCTACCTGATTCTGGAAAAGCTAGGAGCGGGCGGGTTTAGCGAAACCTATCTGGCTCGCGACAAGTATCTTCCCCGTCATCCATTGTGTGTTGTCAAATGTCTCAAACTGTCATCGAATAGTACTATTTCGCATGAGTCTGCCCAACGTTTGTTTGAAACAGAAGCTTCTGTGTTAGAGCGTTTGGGACAACATCACACTCAAATTCCAACCCTGTATGCCTATTGCCATGAGCAGGAGCAGCCTTATTTAGTGCAGGAATATATTGATGGTGAGAACTTAGGCCGATGGTTTGCCCGCAAGCAGCGTTTAACGTCCGACGCTGCTATCAAATTGCTGCTAGAACTGCTCCCCGTACTGGACTATCTCTATTCCCAGCGAGTCATTCACCGGGATATTAAACCCAGTAATCTGATCCGGCGGCGACAAGACAGTCGGCTGGTTTTGATTGATTTTGGAGCTGCTTGCCTTCTGCCAGAGGATGAGTCCAGCACAAAGCCTGATAGTGATGATTTGTCGCTTGCAATCGGCACTCCAGGCTATATGCCCGATGAGCAACACCTGGGCATGTCCCAATTAAACAGTGACCTGTATGCCTTGGGCATGCTAGTGATTCATATGCTGACAGGGGTTCATCCCCGTGAATTTAAGCAGGACTTAATCTCCGGAGAAATCGACTGGCATCGTTTTTTAGATGAAAAATCAGTTGATCCCAAACTGATTGAGATTCTAGATGGACTGGTGCGTGTGAAATTTAGCGATCGCTACCAGCGCCCCGCCGACGTTCTGACAGACCTCCAGACGTTAACCAGCGCAAAACGTTCCTGGCACCTGGAGTCAATTTCTGGATGGCGAACGGTTGTGCAGCAAACGTTTATTCCAGTGGCTGCGGCTTTGCTGCTGGGTGTCGTTGGTGGGCAGTATATTCATGCTCATGGCAAGCATATTAGGACCCTGCTTACTCAATTTGGGAAGCAATTCTATCAATCTGAGATTCGCTTAACGATGGTGCGAGATCTGCCCATTCAATCGGGAGTGAAACGGATGGTGATCACCCCCGACAATCGCATGCTGATTACGGCAGGAGCTGATCATATTCTGCGCCTGTGGTCTTTACCTGCTGGAAAGGCACTTAAATCCCTTCACGGCCACCGGGCTACTGTGACCTCTTTAGCGACGAGTCGAGATGGAAAATGGCTGGCAAGCGGGAGTGAGGATGGCACGATTCGAGTCTGGGACCTGGACTCTGGGCAATCTTTACTGGCTTTTCAGGGACATCAGCACCCCATCACAGCCATTGCCATCAGTCCAGATCAGCGATCGCTCGTCACGGGTTGTAAGGATGGCAGCCTGCGGCGATGGGATATGCAAACCGGAATCCGAATACAAACTCTGAAGATTCCTGATGCCGAAGTCACGGCTGTGATTTATGGATCAACCGCCGACAGTCTCATCAGTGCCAGTAGCGATCGCCAGCTTCAGGTCTGGAATCTTCGCTCTGGACAATTGCATCGCACCTTTGCCGGACATACTGATGCGATCGTAGGTTTACAGATTGCTGATGATCATACCCTGTATAGCTTTGGCAAAGACCGGGGATTTGCGTGGGATCTGAAGCAGGAAGAATTGGCCCTGGTGTTCCCTGAAAAGTCCGCTAATTCCATAGCGGCCTCCCTCAGTCATCAAAATCTTGTGACCGTCCACGATAACGGCAGTATTCGAATCTGGACACGAAAAAGAGGACGCCTGGTTCCCAGGGAAGCAGGAACCCTGGGCCGCAATTTAGATATTGCCCTCAGTCCCAATCACCATTACCTCGTGAGCTTGAGTTCCAATCAACGGTTGCGCGTTTGGCAGATGAACCCGGTCGGGCTGCGGAGTGTAACTACCCAATAGTCGGCGGCTTTCTACTAGGCCAATCCAATTACGAATGACTGACAATCCGTAACCAATAACCAAAGACCAGAAGGTGACCCTATGCTGCACAAAGTTTCAGAGAAAACCATGCACCGGGTTCGATGGCTATTGACCCTCGGTTGGTTTCTGTTAATTGCTTCACTCTTCTACGACCCAATTACCCCCGCCTGGACCCAACCCGACAATCTGGCAAGCCCATTTCGGGTCGATCCGGATCGTTGTATTCAGATCCGCGAGTCCTGTCTACCGCAAACGCCCTTTTCCATGACTGCGCTCATGTGGTGGGCGATGATTGTGCCCGCTGCCATTTTTATTCTGCTGGTTTTTGGGCATGAGTTTTGGCGGAGGATTTGCCCACTCTCCTTTCTCTCCCAACTTCCACGGGCACTGGGTATCCAGCGACGACGTAAAATTGTTGATCCGGTGACTGGTGAAACCCGTTGGGATGTGGTCAGGATTACGGAAAATTCCTGGCTGGGGCGAAATCATCTTTATTTTCAGTTTGGTTTATTTGTCTTAGGGTTGGGCATTCGCATTCTATATGTCAATTCCGATCGCGTTGCCCTGGGAAGTTTTTTGATTGGTACGATCATTTGTGCGATTTTGATTGGTTATCTGTATGCGGGTAAAAGCTGGTGTCATTACTTCTGTCCTATGGCTCCCGTGCAACAGGTTTATACTGGCCCGCGATCGCTCCTGGGCAGCCAGACCTATCGAGAACAGAAGCCAGCTATTACTCAGTCCATGTGCCGCACCGTCGATCCTAAAACGGGCAGGGAACAAAGCGCCTGTGTAGCCTGTAAAGCAGCCTGTTTTGACATTGACGCCGAAAAAACCTACTGGACTGAGTTCAAGAAACCCGGTCGGCGGCTTGTTCAGTACGGTTACCTGGGCATGGTGATTGCTTTCTACCTGTATTATTACCTCTACGCTGGTAACTGGGACTATTACTTTACCGGGGCCTGGACTCACGAAGACGACCAGATTGCCAAGGTGATGGACACTGGTTTCTACATTTATGGTCATGCCATCCCAATTCCCAAAGCGATTGCGGTCTACATCACCTTTAGTGTTTTAATCGCCATTACGCTCGCTATTGGGCTCATTCTGGAAAAGCTCTGCCGTACCTTTGTTGTCTGGCGCGGTCGGCCCGTGTCTAAAGAGCAATCCCAACATCTTGTGTTTACCCTATTTACAGGGGCATCATTCTGGACTTTCTTTTCCTACGGTGCCCGTCCTTCCCTCAATCGGTTGCCCTATTATCCCCTCCTCGCCTTCAATGCCCTGATTGTTTTGGTGGGTTCAATCTGGCTGTATCGCACTCTTAAACGCACCCGTGCCCAGTATGAGCGTGAAAGTATGGCAGTCAGCCTGCGGCAACAATTACACAAATTGCCACTCGACTCTAACTTACTGGGAGGGCGCGACCTGGATGATCTCACACCCGATGAAATCTATACCCTGGTGAAAGTGATGCAAGGAGTTTCTGAACAAATGCGGATGCAAACCTACACAGGAGTTGTACTGGATTTATTGGAACAGAAAACCACCGATGTCTCTGGCAGCTTTGAGTTTTGTAGGAAATTGCGGCAAGATTTGCAGCTTAAGGACTCTGACCATTTTGCCATGATTGAAGCGATCGCCGCTACAAAACCCGAAGTTTTAGTAGCAGCCCAGTCTCCTCAGGCAACGAATCACAACTCCGATACCTCAACCGTAGCAACAACCATCGCCAAACCTGCTCGAAAAGCCACCACTGGATGAGCAGAGATGAGTGGATGGATAGGTATACCACCACTCATCCACCCATCTACCCCTCACCCCTCCCTAACAACTGACAACCAACAACTAACAACTGATCTTTACTCCATCACCCTGATATAGCTGTCGCCAGGTTGCTCAGGACACTGGGTTTAAGAGGGGTGTGGGGGCAAGCTCCCAGCCAGGGTTCCACCCCTGCACCCCGTCCTAAGCCTGGTGGCTATAGCTATACCAGGTACCGGCTACCCAACCAAGGAGGTTAAACGCATGTTGACACTGAAATCTGTTAACTTCGAACAGCAGCAATTTCAACATCATCATCTGCAACAAACCTATCCCGGACAGACGGAATGGGTGATTGGACGAAGTTCTACCTGCGATCTGGTTCTACCAAGTCCAGAGGTGAGTCGTATTCATGGACGCATTATTTGTATTGATGGTAATTACTACTTCATTGATATTGGGAGTACTTCGGGTTCCCTTCTCAATGGCAAAGGTGTTCCAGTAAACGACAAATGCCAGCTTCGCCCCGGTGATTTGCTGCAACTTGGAGAGACCTTTTTGTACGTGGAGGAAGTGGCTGCGCGCTCTCTGGAGTCCTCGGTTTCTGAGTCTCTTTGTTTTCCCGAAAAACACTGGGCACAGGAAGATTTGCTCTGCCGCTGTTGCCGCATCGTTGATGAGACACGGGATGTAAAAACGTTTTATTTTGTTGCCGATCCGCCGGTGTTGTTTCGGTATTTGCCAGGGCAGTTTGTCAACCTGGAAGTGCAAATTGATGGTAAGCCTGTAATCCGTTCCTATTCCATTTCTTCGTCTCCCTCCCGCCCTTATCACATCAGCCTGACGGTGAAGCGGGTACCCAGTCCAGGTGAACAGCCAGACTTGCCTCCAGGACTGGTTTCTAACTGGCTACACGACTATCTCAAGGAGGGTGATCGCGTCAAGTTCATTGGCGGTCCACTGGGACACTTTACCTGTTTACCCGATTTACCTCCCAAAATGTTGCTGATCTCAGCCGGAAGCGGCATCACACCCATGATGTCCATGACTCGTTGGGTTCAGGATACTCTGGCAAACTGCGACATTATCTTTCTCCACAGTGCCCGCACACTGGAAGACATTATCTTTCGGGCTGAGTTAGAAGCGATCGCCACCCAGATGCCCAATTTCCATCTGGCAGTGACTGTAACGCAACAGTCTATGGGGCGATCGTGGATGGGGTTGACGGGGCGAGTTTCCGAATCCATGCTGCAACTGGTCGCACCGGATCTTCTGGAGCGAGTCGTTTACGTTTGCGGTCCAGCAGGGTTCATGCAAAACATTCGCTCGTCCCTAGAAGCAATGCAATTCCCGATGCAGAACTACAAAGAAGAAAGCTTTGGTCGCAGAAAGTCGAAATTTTTTCAGGGAGGAGCCACGCTATCTTCCATCTCGCAACCAGAACCGATTACGGTTATTACCAGTAACGGTAAAGGACCCCATTCAGACAATTCCTCCTCTGAATCTGAAACAGGGACTCCTGAAATTCATTTCCTAAAATCTGAACGGAGTGTGGAGGCGGATGGTAGTGCTTCAATTCTGGAAGTTGCTGAGCAGCAAGGTATCGAAATCCGTCATGCCTGCCGGGTTGGTGCCTGTGGTGCCTGTAAGGTGCGGGTTGTGCGGGGAAATGTCCGCTACGATACCCAACCAACCGCATTGACCAAAACAGATCAGCAGGCGGGTTATGCACTGGCGTGTGTAGCTTATCCAGTGAATCGGTTGGCGATCGAAGCTTAGAAAAGTGGGTTATGAGCTTATTTCAGTGCCATTCAGCCATAGTCGTACCGGCTCTCCTGAGAGTTTGGTGATAAGCGACGCTTATTACCGAAACAAAATCAATATTCCAAGGATTCTGTTTTAGATGAAAGAGTCGCTTACGCTACTCTTTCACCGGCAAGCCGGAAGAAACGTCGTACCAAACTTAAACGGAATTCGCAACAGTTAGTACCAATTCTTCGAAGTAAGGCTACAAATGAAGGGACTAGAACCCTCTCAGGGTTTAGTGTCTGTCAATTCAAAATCGCAAATCCAAAATCGAGAATTGGTAAGTAGCTGGGTGCAATTAAATTAAAGATGGTTTTGGGGGTGGAGGGGGTGGAACCCCCTGCCTGGGGGCAACGCCCCCACTCCTCCTTCTTCTAATTCCTTCTTCTAATTAATGATGTCATTAATGATGTCTACCTACTTAGAAGGTGATGGGGATGGGTGGATGAGTAGATGAGTGGACGGGTAAGTGGGGGCTCATCCAAATAGCCAGATTTACAGCCATTTTCGGACAAATAAACCCCAGTCGAGATGGGAAGTGGGGAGTCGGAGGTGGTGTGGTTTAATCAAGTGAAAATTGCTCTAATGTTACTGCCCGCCACCTACGCTAAATAGGCTATTCTTCAAGAGAATGACGGTTCTCTTGGCTTGCCGGTAAAACGATAGCATACGCTACTATTTCATCTAAAACAAAATCCCTGGAATATTGATTTTGTTTCGGTGATAAGCGATGTTTATCACTAAACTCTCAGGAGAGCCAGAATGACTTTCTCTGGCACTAATGAGATAACCAGTGAGATGCTAGTGCTATTGGGCATGATTGATCCATGAAATCATTGAACCTCACAAAGAAACTGATTGCGATCGCAGCAGGCATCAGTCTAGTGGCAGCGGGTACAGCCTTTGTTTACTGGCAACATCTCCAGCGGCAATGGTGTGTGCAGTTTACCTCCTCAGGTGGGCAGGAGGTCACTTATAGTCGGGGATGCTACAGCCCAAAGCGGTATAAGAAGTGGACAGTGACCGCGATGAAGCACCCCTTTCGCCTTTCCACTCCTGACTCCTAACCTCTGACTCCCGACTACCCACTCCTACCTCTAACTCCCGACTCTTAACCTCTGACTCCCGACTTCTGGCTCCTGACTTCGCCAGCCAGTTTGTCAGATCGGTGAGGGCGCGATCGCGATATAGGCCATAGCGTTCCTGCTTGTTGCGAATTCGCTGGGGCAGTTCTGGCAGAATGCCAAAATTAGGCGGCATGGGCTGAAAGTGTTTTGGGGATGCAGAACTGATGAAGTCGAGCAGGGCTCCGATCATTGTGGTTGGAGGCAAAACGATGGGAGATTGCCCCTGTGCAAGGCGAGCCGCGTTGGTACCAGCCAGCCAGCCGCCAGCCGTCGCCGCAGTGTAACCTTCAGTGCCGACCAGTTGCCCGGCTGCCAGCAAAGTCAGGCGCTTCTTAAACTGTAAGGTTGGGTACAGCAGTTCGGGCGCATTGATAAAGGTGTTACGGTGCATAACACCCATGCGGACAAATTCAGCCTCTTCCAGGCCAGGAATCAGACGAAAGACTCGCTTTTGCTCGCTCCAACGCAGATTGGTCTGAAAGCCAACCATATTCCAGAGTTGACCCGCCCGGTCTTCTTGCCGTAGCTGCACCACTGCATAGGGGCGTTTTGAACGATTTTCAGGATCCTGGTGATTCCCCAGTCGAGAGTCAAAAATTCCCACGGGCTTCAGAGGGCCATAGCGCATAGTATCTTCACCGCGACGGGCCATTTCTTCAATGGGCAGGCAGCCCTCAAAAAATTTTGCTGTCTCCCGTTCAAAATCCTTCAGTTCTGCCTGTTCGGCATTGCATAACTCCCGCCAGAAATGGAGGTATTGTGCCTTATTCAGAGGGCAGTTGAGGTATGCGGCTTCACCGCGATCGTACCGGGAGGCGAGAAAGGCAATATCGAAATTAATCGACTCGCCCACCACGATAGGACTGGCAGCATCGAAAAAGCTCATGTATTCCAGGCCAGTAAAATGGCGGAGATCCTCCGCTAAGGCAGGGCTGGTCAAGGGTCCGGTGGTCAGTACAACGATTCCTTCGGCTGGAATTTGCTCCATTTCCTCTCGGCGCAGATCGATGAGGGGGTGCTGGGTCAGCGTTTCGGTTAAATCCTGGCTGAAAATAGCCCGATCAACCGCCAAAGCCCCTCCGGCTGGAACCTGATGTTCGTCTGCTTTGCGAATGATGATCGAGCCCAGGCGCCGTAGCTCTTCATGGAGAAGACCCGATGCGCGATCGCTGGACTGCGCCCCAAAAGAATTACTGCACACCAACTCTGCCAGATGCTCACTATGGTGCGCCGGGCTTAACCGCTGCGGACGCATTTCATAGAGAATGACTGGAATCCCCGCCTGGGCAATTTGCCACGCTGCCTCAGTACCAGCTAATCCTCCACCAATGACTTGAACAGGTTGAATGTCTACCATGAGCGCCTTGCAAGGGTGATCTGATTCCAGGATAGGGGGGCAGGGGAGCGGGGAAGACGTTAAGCCTTCCTCAACTGCACCAAAGTGTTATAGTCCGGGACGCCACTGATGGGCGATCGCCTGGTTCGGTCCAACAAACTGTTGGCTTCAGGCCAGTGGACTTGCAGGTTTCCGGGTTTGACTGGAGCGATGTAAATCTGTCCCGGATACTCCCCATAGTCATTTTTGAGCAAGACGCGATCGCCGTTGCAGAGAGAGAGGCGATCGGCATCCTCCTGGCTGATTAAAACGGCATCCCGGACAGCCCCTGTGATTTGATCTTTACGCTCCTGTACCATACTATTAAATTGCTTACCTCGACGGGTTGTAAGCAGGAAATAACCTGGGGGAATTTTGCGTTCTGGCAAATCCAGAGGAGTAAAATGGGCTTTGCGATCAGGCGTATCAAACTGCCAGCCAAAGCAGAGGTGGGCTCCCCCATACTGAAACTGGTCTCCAGCTTCTTTCAGATGCTGAATTCCGGCATAGAAGGGAACAATCTGGGCAATTTCTTCACGAATTGCAGCAGTACCGCTGAATGAGAGGGGAGAGCAGCCATTTTCCCGCACCAGATCAGGTCGTACCCGTTGTGCTAACGCCATAAATACTTCCCATTCGGGGCGGGCTTCGGCAATGCGAGGGCCGGGAACTTCGGGGCTAAAGATAACGCGCCGTTCAGTGCTGGTTTCAGTGACACCACCGGGAATCTCGTAGCGGGTGGTGGCAGGTAGAATGAGGACGGTATCGTCCGGGTCAGCCAACATTTGCCTGGAACAGACGATATCCATGTGAACTCGCAGCGGCACTTGCTTTAGCCCAGCTTCAACATAAGCTGGGTCTGGCAGCACTTCCAGAAAGTTTCCCCCGACCGTGAAGAGGACATCCATTTCACGCCGGTGGGCTGCATCTATCATCTCTGGGGCAGTTAAACCCTGGCTGGATGGTACCTCAAATCCCCATTGCTGACTGAGCCAGGTGGCAGTTTCGGGCGTGATGGGTTTGCCACCAGGAAAGGTGGTCGCGTAGCAGCCCATTTCTGCCCCACCCTGCACTCCAGAGTGGCCGCGAATGGGCATCAGACCACAACCTTCTCGCCCAATAAAGCCTTTGGTCAGTGCCAGATTGACGATCGCTCGCACATTGTCTTCGCCACACTCATGTTGGGTAATGCCCATGCTCCAGACGAAGACAGCCGTGTTAGCGGCAGCAACCATTTTGGCGAAGTTATACATGTCCTGGCGAGAGGCTCCAGACACCCGTTCCAGGTCTTCCCAGGATTGGGCTACCAGCGTTGCCTTCAGGTCATCAAAGCCAGTCGTATAGCGGTCAATGAAGGTGCGATCGCACCACCCATTCTCCACCATGTGCTTCAAGGTGCCATTCAGAAAGGCAATATCGCCCCCTACGTTGATCAGGAAGAAATCTTCAGCAAACTTTGTACCAAATAAAGCACTTTCCACTACTGAGGGCACCCAATAGCGTTCCATCCCTGGTTCCCGATAGTTATTGATCACCACAATCCGGGTGTCCGCTTTCTTGGCCAGGTGCAGGTATTTAACTGTAACGGGCTGATTATTCGCCACATTAGAGCCAATAAAAACCAGCAAGTCGGTTCCAATCCAGTCTTTGTACGAGCAGGTTGTCGCAGCGGCTCCCACCGTTGTTTTCAATGCCGCTGTGCTGGGAGAATGGCAGACGCGGGCGGCGTTATCAATAGAGTTAGTGCCCATCGCCCGTACTGCCTTTTGGGTGGCATAGTAGGTTTCATTCACGGTTCCCCGACTGGTGATGTAGAAACCTAAGCGTTCAGGGGCAGAGGTCTGAATGCGGTTGGCGATCAAATCTAACGCATCTTCCCAGCCAACTCGGTGAAAGCCCTTGTCCCCCTTGCGGCGCAACATGGGGTAGGGTAGCCGCCCCAGGTCTCGAAGTTCCTGACCACTCCTGGCGTGAAGCTGCACCACATCTTCCAGTAATCGGTAGTCGAGGGCAGGCATAGTGTTCATACGCAGCAGGCGGAGCCGCACGTTGCAGACGTGGATACCGTCCTGGGTCCAGTCTTTCATGCCGGTGGTACCCAGGGCGCAGCCATCACACACCCCCTGATTGAGAATGCGCCAGGCATAGGGAAGCTGGTCGTGATTCTGCCAGATTGCCCGGAGAACTTCCCAGTAATTGTTGGGGTATTGTTCACCCAGTCCGAAGGGTTTCCAGCTTGCCCAGTGTTGAGGAGTCCAGCCTTTTTTAGGTTTTCGCAGCATGGGAGGGGAGTAGATGAGGGGTTGAGGATTGAGGGTTGAGGGTTGAGTTTTTTAGTTTTGAGTTTCGAGTTTTTATCTCACTACTCACACCCCTTTAAGAACGAACGGTTCTCCCAGCTTGTTAGTAAAAGAGTAGCTTATCACCAAACTCTCAAGAGCGCCGAACGAACAACCAACAACTAAACACTAACAACCCTATGATTACTGATGGTAGTGGGAGTAAATTCTTTGCGGCAGTGGTTGTTATTGTTTAAATTCTTAATCTGCTGAAACACCTGTCTGCTCTGGAACGTGGGAGCGATCGCACTCCCACATCAACAAATCACTTCCCCTCCTCTGGCAAAGTATTACAATCGGTCTATTAGCCCTAACTGAATCTATCGTTGGGGGAGAGGGCATGGCTGAGCATAAAATTGCTGTTTTAGACGATGACCGTACATGGAATAACGCGGTCAAACGTTTTTTTAGTAAGCACGGATTTGATGTGCAAACTTATGAAAATGCTGCTGACTTTTTGAATGAAGCCCAGAATTACGACTTGGCTCTGATTGATTTCTATCTGTCTTCCAGTTCTGAGACGGTGAACGACCTGAATGGCTACGCAATCATTCGCCATTTGAAGAAGAATGTCGAACGTTGCCCAATTCTGGTGATGGTTTCAGCGTTTGTTGATATGGAAAGTGCCCGGCTGTTCCCGGAAGCAGACTTTTTTTTAGTGAAAGATATCGGGTTGGCAACCATTTTGCAGCGGGCTAAGGAACTGTTAGAAACCCGGCAACAATCCTCTGCCGTTGAACCGATTAGCAACTAGTGTTCCGCCAGGAAAATTTTGACGGGTC
>JAIMBL010000218.1 GCA_023511615.1 Leptolyngbyaceae cyanobacterium HOT.MB2.61 | reverse complement strand
TCCATACCCCTCCCTGCCTCTAACAACCGATAACTAACAACCAATAACTAACAACTGCTTTCCCCATCCCACCCCTTAGAATGGAAGTAGACTGTAAAGAAACGTAAGGTTTTTCATGGCTGACCAGCTAATTCGGGCGACTGCGGCTAAAGGTGGAATCCGGGCTGTGGGTGCGATTACAACCCAACTGACTCAGGAAGCCAAGCAGCGCCACAAGCTTTCCTATGTCGCTACAGCCGCCCTTGGTCGAACAATGACAGCAGGGCTTTTGCTTGCTTCTAGCATGAAACGAAATGGGTCGCGGGTTACCATTCGCATTCAGGGAAATGGGCCGCTTGGCAGGATTGTGGCGGACTCCGGGTTGGATGGTACGGTTCGTGGGTTCGTTGATTACCCTAAAGTTGAATTACCACCGACTGAGGCAGGCAGATTTGACGTTAGTACAGCAGTTGGGCATCTCGGCTATGTCTACGTATTGCGGGATGAAGGGGTAGAAACTCCCTACACCAGCACCGTGGAATTGGTGTCAGGGGCAATTGGAGAAGATATTGCCCATTACCTGGCCTATTCAGAGCAAACCCCCTCCGCTTTAGTACTGGGCGAAGCGTTTGGTATAGATGGGGTCCAAGCATCTGGAGGGCTTTTGATCCAGATTCTGCCAAAAGCGACGACTGATGAAGCGTTGGTCGCGGAATTGGAGTCTAGAGTCACAGCTCTGTCCAGCTTTCCCTCGTTGCTTCAGCAAGGGAAAACGCTTCCAGAGATTTTCGAGCAACTTTTGGGGGGAATGGATTTACAAATCTTCCCAGAAATTCAACCATTACGATTCCATTGCAACTGTACCTACGATCGCGCCCTCAGAGCTCTAAAGCTATTTAGCATTCCTGAGTTACAGGACATGATTATCCAGGACAATGGAGCAGAAGCCATCTGTGATTTCTGCGGCAATGTATACAAAGCAGACGTAAACCAGCTAGAGAAGCTAATTGGAGACTTACAAGCAGAGGCTTTATCCCGTGAATAAGTAGCGGGGTGCGATTAAATTAAAGATGGTTTTGGAGGTGGAGGGGGTGAAACCCCTTGCCTGGAGGCAACGCCCCCACTCCCCTTTCCTCCAATTAATTATGTCTACCTACTTAACTGCCTGACAACAGCTCTATAGAACTCCAAACTAGTAGTTCACCAAAGGAACTTTGCCTGGTTGTCTAAACCCAGAAAAACCAATTTGCGGGGTTTTGCAGGGGTTGAAACCCTGCAGAATTTGCTTGGCAGACTACTAGGGGATGGCGCTATTCAGGCTAACCAACTGGTTTCTAACTGCACTCCAGGCAATTTGATGAGCTTTAGACTCTTCGCCATACCATTGAAGAGCAGAATTAAAGGCAACCCGATAGAAATTCTGGGCGGCCTCAGAAAGGAGATCGCGAATATTCGCGGGTAGATCCCGATTCGTCTTATAGGGCATAAGGTCACCTCGGCAAATGGGATAATCAATGTTAATTCGCATCAGGAAAATGGATTCCCCCTAAAGGCTGATCTTTTAACCGCACAACTGTTCAGTCCATAAAACTTAAGGAGACAACATTGTTCACCAGCAGCTTAAAAACAACCAAATCAGAAGAAATTTTTGCCGCCGCCCAGAAACTGATGCCCGGTGGAGTCAGCTCTCCCGTTCGCGCATTTAAATCGGTCGGGGGGCAACCCATCGTATTTGATCGGGTTAAAGGAGCTTATGTTTGGGATGTTGACGGCAATCAATACATCGACTACGTAGGAACATGGGGCCCTGCTATCTGTGGTCATGCCCATCCTGAAGTGATCAAGGCGCTGCACGATGCACTGGAAAAGGGCACCAGCTTTGGAGCACCCTGTGTCCTGGAAAATATCCTGGCAGAAATGGTTATTGACGCTGTTCCCAGCATTGAGATGGTTCGTTTTGTTAACTCCGGAACCGAAGCCTGCATGTCTGTACTGCGACTGATGCGAGCATTCACCGGACGGGAAAAAATCATCAAGTTCGAAGGTTGCTATCATGGACATGCGGATATGTTTCTGGTCAAAGCCGGATCGGGGGTAGCGACGCTGGGATTGCCAGATTCCCCAGGGGTACCCAAGTCCACCACGGAAAATACTCTCACCGCTCCTTTCAATAACCTGGAAGCCGTTAAGGCTCTGTTTGAGCAAAACCCCGACCAAATTGCCGGAGTTATCCTGGAGCCCGTAGTAGGAAATGCGGGTTTTATTCCGCCGGACGGAGGCTTTCTGCCAGGCTTGCGCGAACTAACACGAGAACACGGTGCCCTACTGGTATTTGATGAAGTCATGACCGGCTTTCGCATTGCTTACGGGGGGGCTCAGGAGAAATTTGGTATCATGCCGGATCTGACAACCCTGGGTAAGGTGATTGGGGGCGGCTTACCCGTAGGTGCTTATGGTGGTCGCAGAGACATTATGCAAATGGTTGCGCCTGCGGGACCGATGTATCAGGCAGGAACCCTTTCTGGTAATCCCCTGGCGATGACCGCCGGAATTAAGACCCTGGAAATTTTGCGGCAACCTGGTTCTTACGAATATCTGGAAACTGTCACAAAACGGTTAGCGGATGGCTTACTGCAAATTGCCAGGGAGACCGGGCACGCAGTTTGTGGGGGTAGCATCAGCGGCATGTTTGGTCTGTTCTTCACCGAGGGTCCCGTTCACAATTATGAGGATGCCAGGAAGTCTGACCTGCAAAAGTTTAGCCGCTTCCACCGGGGCATGTTGGAGCATGGAGTTTACCTGGCTCCTTCTCAGTTTGAGGCAGGGTTTACCTCACTAGCTCATACGGATACGGATATTGATCGCACTCTGCAAGCTGCCCGTGAAGTGATGGCCAAATTGTAGGTTTGGCTATTCATCCCCATTGAACCCTGAACATTAGAATGTTCAGGGTTCAGCGATCTATGCTCCTTTCATGCGTGTCTGGCGTTCATAGTTCCCCAGCAGTCTGGAAGTTAACCCAAAGTCGGTTACAGCCAGAATGACCATCTCACAGGTTCCTGTGTTACGAGATTGGTGGATACACCAGCGTGGAATAAAAACAGCGTCTCCCGCAGTCACTTCAATTACGGCCTCATCGATCAACACACTGCCGCTCCCTTCCAGAATGTAAAACAGGGTTTCATGGGCATGGCGATGACGCTCGTTGACCTTGCCTGCTGGAATGTGAATAATCCGGGGATCAAGCACCTGGGTTGCTAGAAATGGCAGCCGTTCAACATTGAAATCAATATTCAAACGTTCGTTGACGTTGCTATAAAGCGGATTGCCCGTGCTGGAGTGCTGGTGCTTCAACTTAAATAAATCTGGCACTTGGAGAGCAAGCGATTTATGGTTTTTGGCTGTTTCAAACAAGGTTTGAGTTCGTCGTTGGAGAACTCCTTCATAAAGATGCTCAAAGAAGTGGGAACGTAACGACAATGCCTGGTCAATGGCTCGTTGGCAGGTTTCAAACCAGCCAGGGCGATCGCTGTAGAAGCACATCATTTCTGCTAGGGTTGCAGCATGTTCGTCATCGCAACCAATATGAATGTGAAAGAATTCCAATTCTGAATCAAGAATCCCAGCTCGCCGAAGTCCCTCAACAAAAATCTCATACATACGGGGCACGATTGCTTCGGTTCCCAAAGCAAGCCAGGCGCTACCCCAAACTACATCCGAATACAAGCAATTTTGCTGATACTCCTGGGCAAAGTAGCGAGTAAAACCGCTGTATTGAATAGTTTCCAGCGCTTCAATACCCAGAGTTTGCGTTAGAAAAGCGCGAAAGATCTCGGCATGAGTGCGATCGCAGCCATCGCCACCTTCTTCCCAAAGGTTTTTTGCCAGACGGTTTCTTAAAGTGTCGTTTTCGCAATTAGCCATTACGGCTGCCAGATAGCGCGTGAAGTTCCTGGAATAGAGGTAATACTGACCAAAAATATAGGCAAACTCTTGTCGTGATAATTCTCCTTGTTTACAGGCCCGGAACAGGGAATTGTCCCAAAAAGGGTGCTCCTGAACCATTCTGTTCAACCTCTCCAGAGCCGATCCCTGGTAAATTACGGGAATGCAGACCATAGAAACTCCTCTGTAAGTGCTGGATTAAACGAGACTACACGCTGACGTGACTAGTACTTTTTGATGTAAGTTTGGCAACCATTGGAAGGGGGGCTTAGTCTGGCTATCATTCCTGATTCCTGTTGTCTGAAGTCTGGCAGCCTTCGAATAGTTGCCGAACATACCTTGGAGTACTAGCTTCAAATCCATCAAAACTTTTCCAGCCCAAATCAGGATTGGGGAAAACGCTGGCCTACAGTAATTTAGGCAACATGGCTTAACCGTGTTATTACGTAGCGAACTATACTAAATTCTTGTTGTTCTATGATTTTGGAAATCGTAGGATCGTCTCTCATTTTTCTGAAGATCCGCCAAATTAATGATTCTAAGCTCAAACCAATATTTTTGTAGGATGATAAAAATATGCGCTTGTAGCTAATATCACTATCATGGTATTTCTGCTGATGAGGTTGCTCTGGTAAACACCCTGTCAATTCTGTCGCCTTGATTTGCTTATTTACTTATTTACTCGGAGATTGTCAGTCAAAGTTGAAGGACTGAAGGCGATCAATTGACACTCCAGAGTGCTCAGTTGCCCCCATAATCCCAAGCAAGATACTGTTTTTCTTTATCTATCCCCCAAATGGCTTCACCGCTCAGTTAAAGCGGTAGTCATTGTGGTTAGGACGGGGTGCAGGGGTGGAACCCCTGGCTAGGAGCGAAGCCCCCGTTCCCTCTCTAATCCCAAGGTCCTAACGCATCTGCGTAGAGCTATAAGACAAAAGTGAGCCTGTCTCATTTTTGCTTCCCTTGGCTTTCCCGCTATCAGCGGGTTAGTGCAAGCAATATAGGGTCAAAACAAAATCTCAAGAGGTTAACGATGTACGGCTTAGTTAACAAAGCAATTCAGGATATGGTGCGCACTAATTTTGGTGAGGAAGCCTGGCAAAACGTCAAGCAGAAAGCGGCAATTGAGAATGAAACCTTTGTCAGCATAGAAGGGTATCCAGACGATCTGACCCACCGATTGGTGAGAGCTGCCAGTGAAGTTCTGGGTTTATCATCAGCAGCCATCATGCAAGCCTTTGGTGAATACTGGGTGCAATATACTGCTCGTGAAGGCTTTGGCGAACTCATTGATATGTGTGGAGATAATCTACCTGAGTTTCTGGAAAACCTGGACAATCTCCATGCACGGGTGGGAATTGTCTTTCCCAAAATTCAACCCCCCTCCTTTGAATGCACTGAAGTTGAGGAGGAGAACCTCAATTTGCATTACTACTCGCATCGACAGGGGCTGACTCCTATGGTTGTTGGGCTGGTGCAGGGTCTAGGAAAGCGGTTTGATACCGAAGTAGATGTCACCCAAACCAAAAGCCGGGAAGACGGGGATGATCATGACGAATTTTCAGTCAAATACAAAAAAGCTAGCGCCACACCAAGGCATTGCTGAAAAGGCGTATGAATCGAAACTTCGTTTCGATTCATACGCCTTTTCAGCAAAACCCCACACCAACCCGCCGGAGAGTCCAAAGTTTTGTGTCGAGTCCTGAGGTCACTATGAAGTGCGATTGCATTAGCCTGCCGCCGCAATTATTCAATCAAGCGTTTCCCTTCCACATCGTATTTAATAAAAATCGAGAAATCGTACAGGTAGGAAACGTTTTGCAGCGAATTAGCTCTAAGCCGCTACTTGGTAGTCGGTTAGAAGAACACTTTCGAATTAGTCGCCCGACCATCCCAGTTGATTTTAACCTTATTTACCAACGTTCCCACTCGATCTTTTTACTGGAATCTTTGAACAGCGAAATTCAGCTTAAAGGTCAGATGATGCCTGCGGATGAGCAGGATGTCATTTTTTTCCTGTGTTCACTCTGGGTGACTGATGTCAGTAGTCTCACTCCCCTCGGAGTTAAACTCAAAGATTTTGCAATCCATGACCCGATCGCTGATTTTCTCTTCCTTCTGCAAGTGAGAAACACCGCTCTGGCGGATGCCCAAAAATTAGCCGCAGAACTAACTCAAAAGCAAACTGAATTAAAAGCGGCGCTAGATCTCAAGGAAGAGATGGCAAATGCTGCTAAAGCCCAGGCTCATCAGCTAGAAAAAGCTCTGGAGGAATTGAGAGCAACCCAAATTCAACTGGTTCAGAGTGAGAAAATGTCCAGCCTGGGTCAGTTAGTTGCAGGCGTTGCACACGAAATCAACAATCCCGTTAACTTCATCCACGGCAATTTAGTTCATGCTGAGGAGTATACCGAGGATCTACTGAACCTTTTAGATCTTTACCAATATCACTATCCTCAGGTGGTGGAGGAGATTCAGAAGGAAATTGAAGCCATTGATCTGGATTTTGTTAAGGATGATCTGACCAAGCTTTTGCGATCAATGAGAGTAGGTACTGATCGCATTCGCGAAATCGTCAAATCCCTGCGCAACTTTTCGCGTCTGGACGAAGCAGAAGTGAAGGGAGTCAATATCCATGAAGGGATTGATAGTACGCTGATGATTCTGGAAAATCGCTTGAAAGCAAAACCAGAGCATCCCGGAATTAAGGTGATTAAGGAGTATGGCCCCTTACCTCTGGTTGAATGCTACCCCGGTCAATTGAATCAGGTATTCATGAATTTGATTAGCAACGCTATTGATGCACTGGATGAGTACGCCCTGCGGTGTCCGCCGGAGGTGATTAAATCCAATCCAGGTCAAATTTGGATTCGTACCCAGGTATTGAATAGGGAATGGGTTGCAATCTCAATCTCAGACAATGGGCCTGGTATTCCCGCAGAAATACAGTCCAGATTATTTGACCCTTTCTTTACAACCAAGCCCTTAGGCAAGGGGACGGGATTAGGGTTATCCATTAGCCATCAGATCATCGTAGAGAGGCATAATGGCAGAATCAGGTGCAGCTCAACTCCGAAGCAAGGAACCGAATTTGTGATTGAGATCCCGGTTCGACAGGTCCATTTCCAGGCGGCTTAATCAACTGAAGTCTTCTAATAGCAGGTTCAGGGCTGCTTTCATCTCCGTGGGAGTGGTCGTAGCTGTCCCAAACTGGCGCACAACAATACTGGCTGCCAGATTACCGAGTAATGCGGCTTCCCAGGGAGTTGCCCCTGCTGCCAGGGCTAATGTCAGGGCTGCAACAACTGTATCTCCAGCACCGGTTACATCGAATACGTCGGTGCGGTTGAAAGCGGGAATGTGATGACTACTACCATCTCGATCAAACAAACTCATGCCGTCACCACCCCGTGTGATCAAAATTTGCTGAGCCTGGGTCAAGGCCAGTAAATCCTTTCCAGCTTGACGAAGGGCTGTTTCATCAACCACTTCTCCTGATAATTTACCGAGAGGATAGCCGACCGCCAGTTCTGCTTCTGGCAAATTGGGCGTGAAGATGGTGGCTCCCACATAACGGTTGATATGTTTCTGGCTATCCACCACTGTCAGAGAGTGGGAGAGGGCGGCTTCAATCACGATCGGGGTTAATGTTCCATCTCCATAGTCCGAGCAAATGACGGCATCCACCTGGCTGACCTGCTGACGAATGTAATCGGCCAGTTGTATTTGAAGCTCCAGGCTGGGGAGTTCGTCCGATTTGCGATCAACGCGGACAATTTGTTGAGTGACGGATTGGCGGGAGTGGCCGAAGATGCGAGTTTTGGTGACAGTGGGGCGATCGCCATCCTGCAAAATTCCTGCCGTATCAATGCCCACGGCTGCAAAGATATCTCTGAGTGCTCGTCCCTGCTCATCTTTCCCCACCAGGCCAACGGCTTTGACCTGGGCTCCCAGTTTTGCCACGTTATATATGGCATTTGCCCCACCACCGGGTACCTGGTCTGTTTTTTGGTGACGGATGATGAGTACGGGAGCTTCGCGGGAGATGCGCTCTACCTGTCCGGTGAGAAATTCATCCAGGCCCAGATCCCCCACCACTAAAACGCGCCCCTGGGGGAAGCGATCAAGGAGTTCACATAACCGATCAGCCGAGGCAACCAGTTTGTCTGTAAAAGAAGAAGCTAACTGCATAGACATGCATTGCACCTGACACCTGCCAGAAGTTCATTCTTCTCTGGCTAAAGAACACTCTAGATAAGGAATGAAACAGCACTGACAATCTTTACGCTTCCTGGAAAGAGATTTCGACGTGAGTTGTGGTTTCTTTGGCTCACTGGTTCGGTTCCAGGTAGTTGCTTGTCTGAAAAATGGCGTTGCTGAAAAGCAGGATGAATTGAAACGAAGTTTCAAGCATCCAGCACCTTTTCCATCCCCAGATTC
>JAIMBL010000217.1 GCA_023511615.1 Leptolyngbyaceae cyanobacterium HOT.MB2.61 | reverse complement strand
AAATATCTTGCTCCCCTTCTCCCAAGTAGGGAGAAGGGGCTGGGGGATGAGGGCTTTCTTTAAGTTGCACATCAGGTTATCTTTGGAATTTGCAGAAAGCTTTTGATACTGCTGGGCATAGTATGTCTCATCTTCCCCTGGTTTAGGGGATCAACAGTTTCAGTCAGGGGTAATGGGGAGTGGGGGAGTTGGATCACTTCCTCCATAACTGCTCCAATCCCCTAACTTCACTGCTCAAACCATCAGGTAAACTGTTGGAATTGGCGCGATTAAACCATTCAGAATTTATGGCGACGTTTTTACTGGAAGTGGGCACGGAAGAATTGCCAGCAGATTTTGTGGATGAGGCGCTGGAGCAGTGGCGATCGCGCATCCCCCAAAGCCTGGCTGCCCATTACCTGAACCCGGAAAGCATTGAATTCTATGGCACGCCCCGTCGCCTCGCCGTTTTAATTTGGGGACTGCCACTGCGCCAACCGGACCAGCAGGAGGACATCAAGGGGCCCCCTGCCCAGGCTGCGTTCAAGGATGGTAAACCAACTAAAGCTGCGGAGGGCTTTGCTCAGAAGCAGGGAGTAGACCCAGAATCTTTAGAAATTCGGGCAACGGAAAAGGGAGATTTTGTCTTTGCCCGCAAAATGATTGTGGGTAAGCCCACCGCAGAGATTCTGACCCAACTGGTGCCAGAGTGGATTACCAATCTGGAAGGTCGGCGGTTTATGCGTTGGGCAGACGGAGACCTGCGCTTCCCCCGTCCGATTCGCTGGCTGGTGACGTTATTGGACAGCGAAATATTGCCGATTGAATTAGTGAATGGTTCCCAGGGTTGCCGCGGCGATCGCCTCTCCCAGGGGCACCGGGTTCTGCACCCCCAGCCAGTTGAAATTCCCCACGCAGAAGAGTACGTCCGCATCCTGGATGCAGCATTTATACAGGTCAATATTGAAAAGCGACGCAGCTTAATAGAACGTCAGGTTGAGGAAGCCGCGGCTCAGGTGGGTGGGGTTGCGCTGATTAACCCAGACCTGCTCGAAGAAGTGACTAATCTGGTAGAGTACCCCACAGCGGTGGTGGGAAAATTTGACCCGGAATTTCTGGAACTGCCGCCGGAGGTCATCATCACGGAAATGGAAAGCCACCAGCGCTACTTTCCTGTGCTGAAGCAGGCGGGTTCTTCGGATCTGTTGCCCTACTTCATCACGATTTCCAACGGTGATCCTGAAAAAGCAGCCATTATCGCCGCAGGGAATGAGCGGGTCATCCGAGCACGGCTTTCGGATGGCAAGTTCTTCTTTAATGCCGATCTCACCCATCCCCTGGAAAGCTACCTGCCCAAACTGGAAACCGTCACTTTTCAGGCCGATCTGGGCTCGGTGCGGGCCAAGGTCGATCGCCTTTGCCGCATTGCTGATCAGATTGCCGATCAACTCCAGGTGAAAAAACGGCAGGACATTCAGAGAGCCGCCCTCCTCTGCAAGGCTGACCTGGTGACGCAGATGGTGGGTGAATTTCCCGAGTTGCAGGGGGTGATGGGCGAGAAGTATGCCCGTGCTAGCGGGGAATCTGAAGCGGTCGCAGTCGCCATTTTTGAACATTATCTACCGAAAGGCGCGGGGGATAAGCTGCCAGAAACTCTCCCAGGCCAAGTCGTGGGGCTGGCCGATCGCCTCGATACCCTGGTCAGTATTTTTGGGTTGGGCATGTTGCCGACAGGATCTTCAGACCCGTTTGCCTTGCGGCGGGCGGCGAATGCGATCGTCAACATTACCTGGGCTGCTAATTTGTCATTGAACCTGCATCGCTTAATCGAGCAGATCACAACTGATTTTGCCCAATCCTTTCAAACAGTAATGAAACTATCTCTGCAAGAGTTGCGGCAACAGTTACAAGACTTTTTCCTGCAACGGATTCGGACACTGTTACAGGAAGACCGGGAAGTTGACTATGACCTGGTCAACGCTGTTTTGGGTGAAGGTGATCCAGAATACGCCGAACGGGCATTAATAGATTTGCTGGATGTGCGCGATCGCGCCCTCTTTCTGCAATCTATTCGCACCGACGGCACTTTGGAAAAAGTTTACGAAACTGTCAACCGCTCTTCTCGCCTCGCCGCTCAGGGCGATCTGGATACCACTTCCCTGGAACCCACCTCTCTGGTCAATCCCAAACTGTTCCAACAGCCTTCAGAACAAGCCTTTTACGATGCCCTGATAAAGCTAGTTCCCCAAACTCAGAAGGCGCGTGCCAAACGAGATTACCGCAAACTGGTCAATGCCCTGGCAGAAATTGCGCCGACGGTCAGCCAGTTTTTCGATGGTCCCCAAAGTGTTCTTGTAATGGATTCTGACCCCGATATTCGCCGCAATCGGCTCAATCTTTTAGGGTTGCTGAGAAACCATGCACGGGTGCTGGCAGATTTTGGGGCAATTGTGAAGGCTTAAAATCGTTCAATCCCCTCAAATTGCTTCGCCGTTCCTGCCCGTGCCGCTTCGCCACAGGTGCGGGGCGTCGGAAAAATTTTGCCTGGGTTCGCAATGCCCTTCGGATCAAACACCTGGCGCACCCATTTCATCGTCTCCAGGTCTGCTTCTGTAAACATTTCAGGCATGTAACAGCGCTTGTCGGCCCCAATCCCGTGTTCACCCGAAATACTGCCGCCCACCGCGACGCACAGTTTGAGGATGGCTCCCCCCAATTCTTCCACCGTTTCCAGCGCACCAGGAATGGCATTATCGAACAGAATCAGGGGATGCAGGTTGCCATCCCCCGCATGAAAGACATTGGCAACCCGATAGCCGTATCGTTCGCCCAGGGCCTCAATCTCCCTTAACACGTATTCCAGTTTTGTGCGAGGAATCACCCCATCCTGCACGTAATAGTCAGGGCTAATTTTCCCCATAGCGGCAAAGGCAGCTTTCCGCCCTTTCCATAGAGTCAAACGCTCCTCCGGATCAGTGGCAATGCGGACGTTGCGGGCACCGTTCTGGTAGCAAATAGCTTCTACCCGTTTGCTGTTTTCTTCCGCTTCCACTTCCAGCCCATCCAGTTCCACCAGCAAAATTGCTGCGGCATCACGGGGATAGCAGTTGGTAAGAACTACATCTTCAACCGCGTTAATACTAAAGTTGTCCATCATTTCCATACCACCGGGAATGATGCCTGCACTGATAATGTCAGAAACCGTAGCTCCGGCTGCTTCGACACTGGTAAAGTCTGCCAGTAGAACTCGAACTGATTCAGGCGTTTTCAGAATTTTAAGCGTAATCTCGGTGGCGATGCCCAGGGTACCTTCGGAACCCACAAATAACCCGGTCAGGTCATAGCCTGGCATTTCTGGAACAGTTCCCCCCACGTCCACAATGGAACCATCCGGTAACACCAGTTTCAGCCCCAACACGTGGTTTGTGGTAACGCCGTATTTGAGGCAGTGAACCCCACCCGAATTTTCGGCGACGTTACCGCCAACGGAGCAGATGATCTGGCTGGAGGGATCAGGGGCATAGTAAAAACCAGCTCCACTGACAGCCTGAGTCACCCAGTTATTAATCACACCAGGTTGTACCACAATTCGCTGATTTTCCAGGTCAACCTCCAGAATTCGTTTCATCAGCGCAGTCACAATCAGAACACAGTCATCGGTGGGCAGGGCACCGCCGGAAAGCCCCGTCCCAGAGCCACGGGCAACGAAGGGAAGCTGATGGCGATCGCACACTTTCACCACTTCTGCCACCTCTTCCGTTGTCCGAGGCAACACCACCACTTCTGGGCGATTGCGGTAGCTGGTCAATCCATCGCACTCATAAACCAGCAACTCTTCTTTGCGACGGATGACGTTGGATTCCCCAACGATTGCCTCGAACTGCTGAAGAATGGGCGACCAATCACGCTTTGTATCCTGAAGGAGCATAAGGTTTTGAAATTTGTATCCTGAAGGAGCATAAGGTTTTGAAAATTTACATAGGGACGAGCTTAAAGAGTCAATGAAGAATGGGCAAACCTTTATCAGGTTATGTTGATATTTAAGGGAAATATTGGCTAGTAATAATCCTTAAGCGATGTTTAAGTGATGGCTTATTTTTAAGTGATGACTTTTTTTAAGAAAAAGCAGCGCTTAAGATCCATTTCCCTAGATTTACTCTAGCGCTATGAGCACCGGGTTCGATAGCGGGATTCAATAAACTTGGTTTGGTTTGTGTTTCTGAAAACTGCCCATCTCTGAAAAGAAGGGGTAAAGTCGTTACTAAGATCAAGATAGATCAAGATTAAAATCTAGAAGATCTAGTGAAAAGTCGCCCGCTTATGGCTGACCATCCTAGCTCTCTTAAATGGGGCATTAGATCCGATTGACCCTCCAACTGTTGACCCTCCAACTGCTTTGAGGTGTGTAGTGGCTGTTTGAGGTGTGGGGATAAACCTCTACAACCTGTTCAGCAAAAAGCAGAACCATTTCTGAATACTTGCTCCTAAGAAATTCACCGCAAATAAGAAATTCACCGCAAGGATGTTCCAAGGGCTACCAATTTTTTAAATCCGTAACTATGATTTAAGTCCAGAATACCTTCCTGGATGTAGCTGAAATCCATTAAGCTCCAAGCCGCATGGGTTCAGTTTCCCCAGTTCTATCTTGCCCCAGTTCTATCTTGCATTCCAGCTCTATCTTGCATTTAGGTCTCAGAGTTTAGTTTTCAAAGTCCAGTATCGCAAATCTTCGCCCAAATAGTACATGAATACTACGGACACTTGCCTTCCAAATTGCCAGACAGCTCTTCTAACCATCGGAGCGTCACAATTTGGGCGTTTCACCGTTAGAACGGTTTGCCTGCATCAGTTCGGCTGCAACTGAGGATCGATGATCAATCAAGAGGCCAAAGCCATGAGCCAGCGCACAAAAACTCCTACAACACCAGGAAACCTGATTCTGGCCCAGCTGTCAAAAAAACAGGAAGCCTGGTTTAACTTACTGTACCCGATTGAGAGGAACGAATTTGCCGCTCTGAAACTAGCAGAACTCTCAAAAATTTGCGAATTTCAACTGGGTGACACCCTTAATTTCCATAATCACCCCGATGCCAAGGAAAATTCTGTTCATTCTGAACATGACCGATCGGATTTCTATTTAATTGCTCAGGGGCGAGTGCGGTTGCTCTGTTGTGATTCAGAGCAGCAGCGGGAGGTTTCAGTTCAGGTGCTGAAGGAAACGGAAACCTTTGGTGCTGATTGCCTGTTCAGCGCTGCTCCCTTTCCCTATCGGGCGATCGCCGCCAGTCCAGGCCAGGTATTGCAGATTCCGGCGACAGTCCTCCTACCCTGGTTGGAACAGTTTCCCCAACTCAAACAACAATTGCAGCAACAAGCCACACAACGGCAGCGGTTGATTTTTTTCAAAACGCTGACGGCTTTGAAAATCCTCCCCAGTCATCAAATTCAGCAATTGTTGCCCTACCTGGTGGAACGCACCATTCCCGCTGGGGAAACCCTGATTCAAGCCCTGGGAGATGAGGTGGGTTACTTCTGGCTGTGTCAGGGTGAAATCAATGGGGTGGATGATCAGCCCCCTGGATTGGTGCCCGGTGGCGGCTGGGGTTATCCCAATAAAATTTCGACGGACTGGTCTGCTCAAACGGAAGTGTTGCTCTACTGGTTACCAGCGGAGCATTGGGAAACGGCAACGGCGATCGCCCCTGTTTTAGGAAATGCCAGCTCGTCTGAACCAACCACTGCCCCTGCCACTGGGAACCTTTATCCTTCTTCGACCATGGAACAGTCCTACTCCTTGCCAGCATCTTCCTTGAGGCGGAATCTCCTCCCCCAGGATAGGTTGCCGGGAGCGGGCGATCGGGAAATTATCCTTCCTGCGAATCACCAAGATCTTAATCCGCCAGTTGAGGAGCCACCGTCTAACGTCACCTTCCCTCAACCTCAAAAGCGGCGACACTCCAGATTATGGCAGCGCTACCCCTTTGTGGAGCAGCAGAGTTCTTCCGATTGTGGAATTGCCTGCCTGTCCATGATTGGTCTGTACTGGGGGAAACGCATGAGCATCAACGCCTTGCGGAACCTGGCCGATGTGGGGCGGTCTGGCACATCGCTAAAAAACCTGGCGAAAGCGGCAGAACAGATTGGATTCAATGCTCAACCCGTGCGAGCGAACTTGCCCCCCTTGCTAGAACATCCCAATCCCTGGATTGCCCACTGGGAAGGCGATCACTATGTGGTTGTTTATCAAATCCGTGGCAATCCGGCTGATTCCCATTGCCGCATTTTGATTGCAGACCCTGCCCGTGGAAAACGGACGCTTTCGAGGGATGACTTTCTCGCCCGTTGGACGGGTTTTGCTCTGTTGCTGGAACCCACCCACCACCTGCATGCCGTTGAATCCAATCAGGCTCAGTCTCTCTGGCATTTTGGGCGCTTGCTTACCCCTTACCGATCACTCCTCTGGCAAATCATCCTGCTTTCGTTGCTGATTCAGGTATTTGGGCTGATTACACCCCTCTTTACCCAGGTCATTCTGGACCAGATTGTGGTGCAGAAAAGCCTGCCCATGCTGCATGTGTTTGCGATTGGGCTGGTCCTGTTTAGCATTTGGCGGATTGGGCTGACCGGTGTGCGGCAATATTTGCTGGATTACTTTTCCAATCGGCTGGATCTGACACTGGTCAGCGGTTTCGTCAACCATGCTCTGCGGCTACCATTGAAGTTTTTTGAATCACGCCAGGTGGGAGACATCATCACCCGAATTCAGGAGAACGAAAAAGTTCAGTTGTTTCTGGTGCGTCAGGCGGCATTAATCTGGCTCGATGCGCTGACGGCGATCGTATACCTGGGGCTGATGTTTTATTACAACTGGAAGTTAGCAATTCTGGTTGTCTGCCTGATTCCACCAATTGTTGTGCTGGCACTGGCAGCTACTCCCCTGCTGAAACAGGTGTCGCGGGAAATGTTTAGTGCAACGGCAGAGCAAAACTCCCTTGTCGTTGAAATGATGACTGGCATTGCCACAGTGAAATCGGTGGCAGCAGAGCAGGAAGTTCGCTGGCGCTGGGAAGATCGCCTGACGGGAATGCTCAATGTACGGTTTAAGGGACAAAAGCTGGCCAACAATCTTCAGATTACCAGCGGATTGATTAATGCCTTTGGCAGTGCCATGTTGTTGTGGTACGGTGCGACGCTGGTCATTCAAGACCAACTCACTATTGGACAATTTGTTGCCTTCAACATGATGATTGGCAGCGTCATTAACCCGGTACTGGCAGTGGTTGGTGTTTGGGATGAGTTGCAGGAAGTGCTCATTTCTGTTGAACGGCTGAATGATGTCTTTTCCACTCAACCCGAAGAAAGCCCTAGCAAACCGATGCTGGTGCTGCCTTCAGTCCAGGGAGACATTCGATTTGAGGATGTCACCTTTAGCTATGATACCGCGGGCGATCGCAATGTCCTGCAAAACCTCTCCTTTGAGACCCATGCCGGTGAAACCATTGCCATCGTTGGGCGGAGTGGTTCAGGTAAAACCACCCTGGTGAAATTGCTCCAGGGTTTATACCATCCCAACCGGGGCCGCATTTTGATCGACGGGCACGATATTCGGCATGTGTCGCCACCTTCGTTGCGATCGCAGCTCGGTGTGGTTCCCCAGGAAACCTTCCTGTTCTCGGGCACCATTCTTGAAAACATTCAACTCTATCGCTCAGAATTTAGCCTGGGGCAGGTGATAGAGGTGGCCAAACTGGCCGAAGCCCACACCTTTATCCAGGATTTGCCCCTGGGATACAACACCAAAGTGGGTGAGCGAGGTTCCAACCTATCCGGCGGGCAGCGACAACGCATCGCCATTGCCCGCGCCCTACTGGACAACCCGGCGATTTTGATCCTGGATGAGGCTACCAGTTCCCTCGACACCGAGTCAGAACGGCGGTTTCAGCAAAATTTAGCTCGCATCAGTCGCAATCGCACCACCTTCATCATTGCCCACCGTCTTGCCACCGTTCAGCATGCAGACCGCATTCTGGTACTGGATCGAGGAGTGCTGGTTGAGCAGGGAACCCATGAGGAACTCATTGCCTTCAATGGGCTGTATTACCATCTGGCTCAGCAACAACTAAATCTTTAAGCTGGCATTAATCCAGAAAACTGCCAAATTGGCAACGTTAAGCAAACTTGAAAACTACTATAGGAGAAAGTAGAAACACAAAACCTTACTAAATTAGGTCTCAGTTTAGATCTCTGTCTAGTGGTTGCTGAGATGCCAACACTCAATACCTTTGCAACTCAGTACCAAGATTAAGATGGACATTAGGTAGGGCTTGCTGAAAAAGTATTTCACGAGCTTTGAGAAGGTTGATGGTTACATCTTGAAACTCGCTGGAACTTAAG
>JAIMBL010000216.1 GCA_023511615.1 Leptolyngbyaceae cyanobacterium HOT.MB2.61 | reverse complement strand
GCGGGCAGGATTAACAACTCGTTCTTGGGCGTGGCACAATATCGCAACCTACCCCACATTATCCTGATGCACTACCAGATTAGGAAGGTGTTTTCTAACTTCAGTTTCTATTACGCTTGATCGGTCCTATTCCCTCGAACCTATGGCTCTGACTCCCTCGACCATGCTGGCGTTAGGAACTCCTGCGCCAGATTTCGCATTGCCAGATGTGGTTTCTGGAAAAACGGTGTCTCTCTCCACGTTTGCTAATAAGCAAGCGCTACTGGTGATGTTTATTTGCCAGCACTGCCCCTATGTCAAACATGTGAAAGAGGAACTGGCAAAGATTGGACAAGATTACCAGCAAAGCGGATTGGGCATAGTGGCAATCAGTGCCAACGACGTTGCCAACTACCCCGATGACTCACCGCAAAAGTTGAAGGAAATGGCGATCGCTCTTAATTTTACCTTTCCGTTCTGCTATGACGAGAGCCAGGAGACGGCCAGGGCTTACACTGCTGCCTGCACGCCCGACTTCTTTCTTTTTGATGGCGATCGCAAACTGGTTTATCGCGGTCAACTGGATGACAGCCGTCCGGGCAATGGATTGCCTGTCACTGGAAAAGATTTAAGAACGGCGATCGATGCAGCCCTGGCAGGAGAAGCGATCTCCCCTGAACAAAAACCTAGCATCGGCTGCAATATTAAATGGAAACCAGGAAATGAGCCGAGATATTAGAATAGGGATGTTTTATGGCATCGCCTGTTGCAACTCCCCCCGGACGACTCTATGTTTGAAAATCTAAGCAAACTCCCTCGCCAATTTACGATTGGGCTCACTTTCCCCATCATTTTCCTGAATGTGTGGCTGTTCCTGGTGCTGGTTGAACAATTGCAGCCACTGGTCAGTATTTTGATTGTGGCGACGCTGATTGCGTTTTTGCTGGACTACCCGATTCGCTTCCTGCAACAGTTGGGACTGCGACGAAGCTTTTCAGTTGGCATTGTCTTTCTGCTGGCGCTGCTGATTGTCGCCATCTTAGTGCTGATCCTGGGCCCGCTTATTTTGCAACAAGCGAATGAATTAATCATTCGTCTGCCAGACTGGTTACGCTCAGGTCAACAACAGCTAACCAGTCTCGAGGATTGGGCTGTGGCTCAGCAATTGCCGATTGATCTGCGCGCTACTATCAACCAATTGATTGAACGGTTGACCAGCCTGCTGCGTTCTTTGACACGAGAGATCATCAGTCTGGCCTTTAGTGCGATCGGCAGCATTGTGAATGTGTTTTTGACAGTGGTTTTCGCCGTCTTCCTGGTTTTGAGAGGGGAAGGCCTCTGGCAAGGCGTTTTGAGTTGGCTACCGGCAGAGTGGGGCAGTCGCGTGCGTCTCTATCTGCCACAAAACTTTGAACGCTACATCGTTGGTCAGGTAACGATGGCATCAATTCTGGCTATCATTCAATCCACAGCCTTGTTTATTCTGGGTTCGCCCTTAGCACTGTTGTTTGGTTTCATGATTGGCATTGGCAGCATCGTTCCCTTTGGCGGCTTAACGACCATTATTGTGGTCAGTTTGCTGGTTGCTCTGCAAAACTTCTGGTTAGGCGTAAAAGTGCTGGTAGTCGCAGTGGTTATTTCCCAAATTAGTGAAAATGTCCTCGCGCCTCGTATTATGGGAGATTTAATCGGGTTAAACCCCGCCTGGATGCTGATTTCCCTGTTTATCGGGGTCAAGCTGGGTGGGGTGGTTGGGCTGGTTGTTACCGTTCCCATTGCTAGCTTTATCAAAGGCACGTTTGACTCCATTCGAGCGCGGGGAGGATTTGGTTCGCCGCTGATGACGCTGGCACAAACGGCGGCTGAGCAATCTACGGTTTCCGGTGAAGATGTCAGTTTAGACGAGCGTGAGCAGACGATCAGCCAATCAGGGGTTTCCTGAATCCGTAGGAACCACAACAACCCGTCCAACGCTTTGCCCTTGCAGCATGCGGTCAATTTGTTCTGAGAGTTGGTTTAAACCAACCACCTGAGCCATGTCTTCCAGATTGGCGGGTTTCCAATCCGTTGCCAGTTTGTGCCACAGTGACAGGCGGTGGGACATCGGGCAGTTAGCGGAATCAATTCCTTGCAGGCAAACGCCCCTCAGGATGAAGGGATAAATCGTTGTGGCTAATTCGGCCCCCCCCACCAATCCACAGGCAGTGACGCATCCTCCATAGCGTGTAGACTTGAGTGCTGTTCCTAGCATGGCACCTCCAACGGTATCTACCACTCCAATCCAGCGCTCTTTGAGCAACGGTTTGCCAGTCTGGTCTATCGCTTCCTCCCTGGAAAGAATACAGGTGGCTCCAAGCGATCGCAAATATTCATGCTGCGCTACCTTCCCCGTCACTGCTGTAACCGAATAGTCCAACTTTGCCAGAATAGCGACAGCAAGACTGCCCACGCCGCCCGTTGACCCTGTAACCAGCACCTCTCCATCACAGACGCCTCGATGAAGCAATGCGTCAACGCAGAGGGCTGCCGTTAAGCCTGCGGTACCCAGAATCATGCTTTCTTTCAATGTCATCCTCTGGGGGAGCGGCACCACCCAGGCTGCCGGAACCCGAACATACTCAGCAAATCCACCCCAGGTATTCATGCCTAAGTCAAATCCAGTGACAATGACGGCATCACCAGCTTGAAATGCGGAAACAGTGCTGGAAACGACGGTTCCAGCGGCATCAATTCCGGGGATGTGGGGGAAGATTGTAGTGACGCCAGGATGCCCCTTAGCAGATAGTGCATCCTTATAGTTCAGGGAAGAGTAACTAACCCGAATTAAAACCTCACCTGCAGGCAATGCTTCAAGTGGCTGTTCTACAAGCCGGTGGGTTACCTGAGCATCGCCCGTCTTCTCAACCAGTAGAGCTTTGAAAGTGTTAGAGAGCATGATAATGGGTTGTTTAGCGCTGTCGCCAGCTTGCTTCGGACATTGGTTTTAAGGAGGGTGGGGGCTTTGCCCCCAGCCGGGGGTTCTACCTCTGCGCCCCGTCCTAAGTCTGGTGGCCATGGCGATACCAAACTTCACCCGGTCAGGTGAGCAGCTCAGGTGAGGGATTCCAGCAGTCTTTATGATTACTATCGAAGAGTTTGTTCATTTCATCAACAAGGGAGGCGAAACTATGCAGCCAATCGACGGCATCGCTTATGCATTTGCCAATTCAGCCGCCATTGGAACCGCTAACGTTTCCCTCAAATCGTGGTTCCGTGGACTGACCCAATTCACCTGCGAGAGTCCCAGCCATGTTTTACATCACTTTTTTGCGTCGCAACTCTTCCAATCCAGAGCGTAATTCCCACTTCTCGGCTGTCCAGCCTCCGATGGAGGATGAGCGGACCGAAGCTGCTGCGGTTCAAAGCTTCAATCAAACCCGGCGATCGCACGAAACGCTGAACCAACTCCAACGAGCCTATACCCTGGAGCGACGGTTATTTCTTTAGCGATCGTGTGGTGTTCTGTCAGGAAAATTTTGACGGGTCGCAGACCCTCAAAATTCAACCTCCATCAACTCCCTGGACATTCGCTACCCGTCAAATTTGATTTGACAGAGTCGTAGGAATTATCAGGAGAAGGAGAGGTGGGGTGGGAGGATGAATGAGTGAAGAATGAGTGGGAGGGTGGGGGAGTGGGGGGTAAGGGAGTGGATAACCATCTACCCTACCACTCATCTACCCATCTACCCTTTTGCCCAGCAGTCCACTAACAACTCTTCTCAAAGTGTGATAGGCTACAGCCAACTTTTTAGCTTTTACACTTAAAGTGAAAGCAGGGAAACGCGAAATCTGTCAATCTGAAATCATGTACTGATACCGGCCTGGTTTCGGAATGGGTGCAGTGAAACTCCAATACCCATTTACCTTTGGTAGCGAAATGATATCGATTGGTCGAACTTTTCTTCTGTTGAGTGTTCCGCTGACATTGATTGCTGGTAGCTATTTCTTTCGCGCCGCAAAAGCAACGGATTCTAAACCCATTGAGACGGTTAGGACCTTTCAGCGAATCGAGCAAAGGGTGCGATCCGGGGTGAGTCTGGCGTATTATCCTCATCTGGTGGCTGAGGTAAATGAGGCGATCGCCCAACTCCCCGCAGATACTCCTCCTCGCGTTGTTGAGTTGCTACAAGGATCTTCCACGGCTTACACATTGGCATTCAGATATTGGCAGTGCGATCAACAACCCACTGGCAGCAGTCAATCTGAATGCCGAGATAGCCAGTTAGAAAAGGTGATGACTCAGTTTCCCCTGATCAAGCGCAACATTACTCGCAGGCTGGAGCTACGTCCCAACCCACCCATCTATCTCAGTTCATCGATTACTACCATAAACATGCTGCAACTGCTTCTCATGCAGGCAGAGCTGAACCGGGTAGATGCGCACTTGATTTTGACTGGCGGCAAATATGATGGAGTTTATTCCAGTCCAGGCTAAGGGGAAACTTGGGCAAACCTCGGAGGTTTGGGCAAGATGTATGGGTTCTTAAATTCGCTTACCAAACTTTGCCTTCAAGTCATCCAGAGTCGCTGATTGAGGTTGAGGCTTTTTGTCTTTGGGTTTGCGGCTCTGGGCTTCTGGTGGCTGATGATTGGCAGAACGCATGGAAAGGCTGATGCGTTTCAAGCTTTCGTTCACCTCCAGTACACGCACCTTCACCACCTGTCCTACTTTTACCACCTGTTGCGGGTCGCTGATAAATCGGTCAGCCAGCTGGGAAATGTGAACCAGTCCATCCTGATGCACTCCAATGTCAACGAAGGCACCGAAATTAGCCACGTTGGTGACAACGCCTTCCAGTTCCATCCCCACTTTCAGGTCTGAAATCTCTTTGATGCCTTCTTTAAAGGTGGCGTATTTGAATTCGGCACGGGGATCTCTGCCAGGTTTTTCCAGTTCGCTCAGGATATCACGCAGGGTGGGTTCACCCACGGTATCGGTCACGTACTTCTTCAGTCCGGCAGATTTGAGCCGGGCTGCAATTGCCGTAATTTCGGTCAGGGGTAGTTGCAGGTCTGCGGCGATCGCCTCCACTACACTGTAACTCTCCGGATGCACCGCAGTATTATCCAGAGGATTGTTGCCATCTCGAATGCGCAGAAATCCGGCGGCCTGCTCAAACGTCTTTGGTCCCAGTTTGGGCACTTTGAGCAATTGGCGGCGATCGCGAAAGGCTCCATTCTCGTTCCGGTAGGCCACGATGTTGTTGGCGATGGTGGGGGTGATGCCGGAAACGAAGGTCAGCAGTTCTTTGGAGGCAGTGTTGAGGTCAACGCCGACGTAGTTCACGCAGCTTTCTACGGTTTCATCCAGCTTCTTTTTCAGTAATTTCTGATCCACATCATGCTGGTACTGTCCGACTCCGATGGATTTGGGGTCAATTTTCACCAGTTCTGCCAGGGGGTCCTGAAGGCGGCGACCGATGCTGATGGCTCCCCGCACGGTCACGTCCTGATCGGGGAATTCGGCGATCGCCACGGCACTAGCCGAATAGACTGAAGCTCCAGCTTCATTCACCATCACCTTGATCGGCTTCTGTTCCAGTGAATTTAGCACTTCTGCCACAAATTCATCCGTTTCTCGCCCCGCTGTACCATTACCGATCGCAATCAATTCAACCGCATATTTCTGAATCAGGTAGGTCAGAATGCGGGCTGCTTCATTTCGCTGATTAGTTGACTGGTGCGGAAAAATTGTTTGATACTCCAGAAACTTACCAGTCTGATCCAGCACCGCGACCTTACAACCGGTGCGAAATCCGGGGTCAATTGCCAGGGTTGGTTTCATTCCTGCCGGGGCAGCCAGCAGCAACTCTCGCAGATTGGCTTCAAAAGTTTTGATCGATTCAATATCAGCCTCTAGCTTTTTGGCATTTCGCACCTCACTGATCAGGGAGGTTTTCATCAAGCGATGGAACGCATCTTTGAGCATTTCTCGATAAAACTGACGAATCGCTGCAATCCTGGTGCGCACTTCGCGGGACTCCAGGTAAGCCAGAACCGCTTCTTCGTCAAACTCCAGTTCCACCTCCAGAATGCCCTCTGCCTCGCCCCGATAAAGGGCCAGCAGGTTGTGGGAAGGAATTGTTTTTACCTTAGCCCGATAGGAACGATACATCTCAAATTTGGTCGAACCTTCCGCGTGTTCTCCTCTTACTCTGGAAGACAGGATGCCCGACTCCATCAGGTATTCCCGCAGATAGGCGCGATGCTCTGCCCGGTCTGCCACTTCTTCGGCCAGGATATCGGCAGCCCCTTTCAAAGCCTCTGCAACTGTGGCAATACCCTTTTCTTCAGAAATGTATTTCGCCGCTTCCTCCTCCAGGGATCTGGCGGCGGCGTTGGGAAGATTCAGGGATTGAATGAATTCTGCCAGGAGTTCCAGACCTTTTTCCCGCGCGATGGTTGCCCGTGTGCGCCGTTTGGGGCGGTAGGGCAGGTAGAGGTCTTCGAGTTCGGTCTTTTGTAAACAGCCTTCGATCTGCGCCTCAAGTTCGGGGGTGAGTTTGCCCTGCTGGGCAATCGCCTGCAAAATCGTCTGTTTCCGCTCTTCCAGTTCGGTCAGGTAAGTGTATCGGTCAAACAGTTCGCGCAACTGGGTTTCGGTCATTTCTCCGGTGCGCTCTTTGCGGTAGCGGGCAATGAAGGGCACCGTTGCCCCCTCTGCCAACAATTCCAGCGCGTTTGTCACCTGAAAGGGTTTGAGCGATAGCTCGTTGGCGAGAAGTTGAGGAATATTGAGCATTGCGATGATTTCAGAAAACAGTAGACCTGACAGAGTAAGGATGTGCAGCGCCAGCCACCATCATTAACAACTAAAAGTCATTACGATTGGAGCAATATCCAGAAAACACATTCACACTTTTGTTGCCCGGTTGGCACTGCCACGTTCCAGATCCCGGACTTTCTTACCGCGCCATAGCAGGCGAATCGGGGTGCCTGCGAACCCAAGGGATTGGCGGAACTGCCGTTCGATGTAGCGGCGATAGTTGTCATTGAACAGCTCCGGATCGTTGACAAACAGGGCAATTGTAGGAGGGCGGGTGCTGACCTGGGTACCGTAATAAATCTTACCCTGCCGTCCCTGGCGGGTAGTGGGCGGGGTATGCCAGCGAACCGCTTCTTCCAGCACTTCATTGATCACAGAGGTAGAAACCCGCCGCTGGTGCTGTTCCGCCGCAATATTCACCAGATCCACGATCTTTTCAACACGCTGCCCGGTTTTTGCACTGATAAAAATGATTTCTGCCCAATCCAGGAAGTGGAGGCGATCGCGCACCACTTTCTCATAGTCATAAATCGTGTAGGAGTCTTTCTCAACCGCATCCCACTTGTTCACCACCAGAACGCAACCACGACCCTCATCGGCAACTCTACCTGCTAGTTTCTGGTCCTGCTCTGTCACTCCATCCAGGGCATCAATCACCAGTAGCACCACATCGGCCCGACTGATCGCCTTGAATGCCCGGTTGATGCCAAAAAATTCAGGTCCGTACTCGACATTTTTCTTCTTGCGGATGCCTGCGGTATCAATCAGACGATAGGTGCGCCCTTCTCGCTCGACCAGCATATCGATCGCGTCTCGCGTGGTACCGGAAATGGGACTGACAATGGAACGATTTTCCCCAACAAACGCGTTCAGCAGACTGGATTTGCCCACATTTGGACGACCAGCGATCGCCACCCGAATCTCTTCCGCCTCAGTCACCTCTTCCACGGGTGGCAGATAGGTGATCAGTTTGTCCAGCAAGTCTCCCGTGCCGTTGCCATGAATCCCTGAAATCGGATAGGGTTCTCCCAGGCCCAATTGCCAGAACTCGGCAGCCTGCACGACACCCTGCTCGACTGACTCGCACTTATTCACCGCCAGCAGAACCGGAACAGGCTGTTGCCTCAACCAACTGGCAATTTCTTCATCCGCTGAGGTCAGCCCCGCCTGCCCATCTACGACAAAAATCGCAACACTCGACTCCGCCAGGGCTGCCATTGCCTGTTCCCGAATCAGCGGCAAAAACTCGGTATCGTCATCAAACACCAGCCCGCCCGTATCGACCACCTGAAATTCGCGATCGCCCCAGAATGCCCGTTTATAGACGCGATCGCGGGTTACGCCCGGTTCGTCATAGACGATTGCATCCTGCACTCCCGCCAATCGGTTAACGACGGTAGACTTACCCACATTGGGGCGACCGATAATAGCAACAATAGGGAGTGGCATGGTGAGAGAAGAGGGATAAACGGCTGTGTCGAGGCACAAATTCTGCCTGAGCACGTAACAGTCCCTTATTGTAGCGAACTGAAATTTGCCTCGCAGATCCAATGCGATTCAGTTCTTCCGGCTTGCCGGTGAAAGAGTAGCGTAAGCTCCTCTTTCGTCTAAAAC
>JAIMBL010000215.1 GCA_023511615.1 Leptolyngbyaceae cyanobacterium HOT.MB2.61 | reverse complement strand
CTCCAACCGCTAGTGTTCTTTTATATAAAGTTTTATATAAAGACAAAGGAAAGTAGATAATCGCTGCCCTTCATACCAATCTTTGTAAAGCTGCGTCGATCAACCCCACCGCCTACAGCGGCCCCCTTGGCAAGGGGAGGTTGGGAGAGGGTAGAGTGATGTGGAACCTCACAGAGAATTGGTATTGCCTCCCCAACGTCAAGCATTCCGTTTTCTGCGCTGTCCCAACTGTGGCTTCGATGACATTATGAATAATGGCACCAAACACCGGGGCAAGCAGAACGACTACTGAATAGGGCTACCAACTTTAGGCCGCACACGAGAACGAAACAGGCTACGTAGAAGAAGCCAGATTGAGCGCAACTCTCCGGGGGCTAGCAGGCATTGCCATTGCCCCGGATTACAAAACAGCAGCTCAATTAAACGACGATGGTGATCCGTGCTTAAGGAATCGAACCCAAGGGTTAGAATTGGAGACTCTTTGTCATGGTTGACGTGGAGAATCGTGGCCTTCAGAGATAGCTCCTCAGATGGAAAGTGCAGAATGGCTGGCATACATGGTTGCGATCGCGTCTCTGAAAAATTGGGTTTAGCCAGTCTCACTTCTGCACCAATTTCAGACAGACGGACTGTGACGCCATGCATCACTTCCTGATCCACTTCTAACTGAATGGTTCGCTGTTGCTCAAACCATTCATAGGGAGTTGGTTTTGGTCTATCAAACAGTCCCAGAATTGCAATTCCAATCACAAATAAGTTGTAGCTACTCCAGAGGGCTCCCAGTTTGATAAAGTCTGATTCCGCTGGGGAAAAGTCACCTGCATAGTTAACCCAATTGTTTGCTTGCAGAATGGCGCTAATTCCTGTAAGTATCCATAGCACGATTAACGGAATCGCAAGCTTCCAGCGAAATATTGTTTTTTGGGTACTGGTTCCCTTGGGAGTCACCTGAAATCCCTTCGAAAATGGACTAATCAGTGTATGCAAAATAGTCGCGGAAAGAGGGATGCAAAGAACGACCGAATAAATGTCTGCCAGCAACGCTCCAAAGGCCCGATGTCGTAACCAGGCAAAGGTTGCCATCTGAAAGCAATATAAAGGCAGGAAGAAATAGGCCCAATCGCTCAAACTGGCAACGAAGGGGACAACTCCCAGAAAGACGATCGCGATCGGTACCAGTAGAAATATCATCCGAAAAACCGTGTTAAACCACTGGAGAATCGCTTCAAAGTAAGCAATCCTTTGGAGCAGGGTCAGCCCAGGAATTGTCAGGGGGTTCTCTTTAATAAAAAATGCTTGTAGCGTTCCCCTGCCCCAGCGTTGCCGTTGAGAAAGTTGAGATAGCAAATCTTCGGGAACCAGACCAGCACTGAGATTTTCATTCAAATAAACGGTTTGGTAGCCACGAGCCGTCATCCGAATGCCGGTATAGAGGTCTTCAGAAATGCTTTTGGTAACAAAACCACCCACTTCTTCCAGGGCACTGCGACGCATGACAAACGAACTTCCATAGCAGGGAGTGCTGTTTGATCCTTCCCGCAGCAAAAGGTAGTGGCGGAAAGAAACTTCCGTTTCATGGGGAACTTCCTTCTCCAGACCCAGATTGCGTGTTAACTGGTCGGGGTTGTAGAAGCATTGATGCGTCTGCACCAGAGCGATCGCAGGCTTCTGGAAAAAGCCAACGGTACGGATTAAAAAATTGCGAGTTGGCACAAAATCGGCATCAAATACAACGACCAGTTCACCGCTGGTATGGCGCAGCCCATAGTTCAAATTCCCTGCTTTGGCATTTCGATTAACGGGCCTGGCGAGGTAGTGACACCCCAATTCCTCAGCGAGTTGACGAATCTCCTCCCGTTTTCCATCATCTAACAAATAAATCTGCTTGCTGGGATATTCCAACGCCTGACACCCCACGATCGTGCGTCTCAGAACAACTGGAGGCTCATTAAACGTTGGAATCAAAACGTCGACCGTGGGAACAAAATTGCCCGATTCTACCGCCACAGAGTAACGGTCCGCGTCACGGCTGCGATCGCGCTCTCGCAGCATCAAAAAAAGCTGGATTCCCAGGGTGGTCAACGTCACAGCCTCCATTCCCAGAAGCAGCAGGCTGAACAGTCCATTGAAGGGACTGGACAGATTGAGCGTCGCCAGCGATCGCCACAGTAGATATCTGGCCACCAGCACCAGCAGGATACTAATCAGCAGAAACTTTGACCAGGCTCTGGGTTTGGGAGAAATTCGCAGAATCCCCTGGGCAATTACTAGCAATGCCAGGGAAAGCTGCCAGCCTGCACTTTCAGAAGGAGCTTGCAGCCATTCTCTGGATGCCTGCTGCCAGTCATTTAAGGTACAGAAAATTTGGCTAATAACACCAATGTTGGCAAACCAGGCCAGGAAAATGGCGATAAAGCAGGTAGTTACACTTAGCAGCCAGAAGGTTGTCCACCGGGGTTGCTGAAGTAATCGGTACAGGTAGGGTTTAGTACGTTGAACCTGTCTGGTAGTCACTGGAATTCACCACAGTGGGACGACACTGAACAAAATGCTCTAATTTTTAAAGAAATGTTAAGGGGAAAAATTCTTCATTCTGGGAGATTGCATTGCCGAACTCCCAGGGGCTCCTTCGTCGTAACACTTCTTAATACGGAGTATCCCAGCGTAATGGATTCGAATGTTTACATATCTTAAAGATTTTCTACCAACTCGAAGGGGTCTTTCGGAGAGCGGTCACAGTCGATGGAGAAAGCGATTTTTTCTCTTTACGATCAACACACTGCTAATTCTCATCTGGCACTATGGACAAAGTTATTGGGTATCCTCCGTTATGACTGCTGCTCAGCCGTTAATCTATCCTCAGAGTCAAAAAGTCAACCAGATAGACGATTATCACGGTACAAAAGTTTCCGATCCCTACCGCTGGTTAGAAAATCCTGACACGCCAGAAACCAAAGCCTGGATTGAAGCCCAGAATCAACTGACCTTCAGTTATTTGAGCGAAATTCCGGCCCGCGATCGCATCCAGGAACGCCTGACAACCCTCTGGAATTTTGAAAAATACGGCACCCCTTTCAGGGAAGGCGAGAATTACTTCTATTTCAAAAACGACGGTCTGCAAAATCAGAGCGTCCTCTACACACTGAAAGCGCTCGATGCTCCCCCTAGGGTTTTGCTTGACCCCAATACCCTTTCTGAAGATGGCACCATTGCCCTCTCGGGTTTAGCCGTCAGCAATGATGGCAAACTCCTGGCCTACGGCCTATCCGTGTCAGGTTCAGACTGGCAAGAATGGAAAGTGCGGGAGGTCGAAACTGGAGTCGATCTACCTGATCGCATTGAATGGGTCAAATTTTCTGGCGCGTCGTGGACCCATGACAATAGCGGCTTTTTCTACTCCCGCTACGACGAACCCAAAGAAGGGAGCAAACTGGAAGAGGTCAACTATTACCAGAAGCTGTTTTACCATCGCCTTGGTACGCCTCAATCCGAGGATATTTTGATTTATCAGCGACCCGACAAAAAAGACTGGGGTTTCAGTGGTGGAGTGACCGAAGATGGACGGTATCTCATTGTTTCCGTCTGGTTGGGCACTGACAGCCGCAACCTGGTGTTTTACAAAGATCTGTCCGCCCCTGACACACCAGTGGTTGAACTGATTAACACGTTTGAAGCTGAGTACAGTTTTGTTGACAACGAGGGTACCCGGTTCTGGTTCCGCACTAACCTGGATGCGCCGCGAGGACGGGTGATTGCGATCGATATTACCCAACCAGACCGCACAAATTGGCAAGAAATCATTTCCCAGAGGGCAGAGACCCTGGAAGGAATCAGCGTCCTGAATAACCAGTTCGTGACTACCTATCTCAAAGATGCCTACGACCAGGTCAAAATCTTTGATCTGGAAGGCCATTTTGTACGGGATGTGGAACTGCCGGGAATTGGTTCTGTGAGTGGTTTTGGCGGCAAGCGGTATGACACTGAAACCTTCTACAGCTTCACCAGCTTTACCACGCCGACCACCATCTACCGTTACAACATGAAGACCGGGGAAAGTACACTTTTCCGTCAGCCACAGGTAGACTTTAACCCCGACGATTACGAGACACGCCAGGTCTTTTACCAGAGCAAAGATGGGACAAAAGTGCCCATGTTCATTGTTCACAAAAAGGGGCTGGTGCTGGATGGTAACAATCCCACCTACCTCTATGGTTATGGCGGGTTCAATGTTTCCCTGACCCCCAGTTTTTCGGTGAGTTTACTGGTGTGGATGGAGATGGGTGGGGTTTATGCCGTTCCCAATTTGCGGGGTGGTGGTGAGTACGGCGAAGACTGGCACCAGGCAGGCATAAAGCTGAAGAAACAAAATGTGTTTGATGATTTCATAGCGGCGGCGGAGTGGTTAATTGAGAATCGATACACCTCGTCTAAGAAACTGGCGATCGGTGGGGGAAGCAATGGAGGGCTATTGGTCGGGGCCTGCATGACCCAACGTCCTGATCTGTTTGCGGCTGCTTTGCCTGCGGTTGGCGTCATGGATATGCTCCGCTTCCATCAGTTCACCATTGGTTGGGCCTGGATAGCAGAATACGGTTCTCCTGATGATCCGGAGGAGTTTAAAGCGCTCTATGCCTATTCCCCCCTGCACAATCTCAAACCAGGTACGGCTTATCCAGCAACCTTGATCACCACCGCTGACCATGACGATCGCGTCGTTCCCGCCCACAGTTTTAAGTTTGCCGCTGCCCTGCAAGCTACCCAGGCAGGTCCAGCTCCCATCCTGATTCGAATTGAAACCAAAGCTGGACACGGAGCAGGCAAACCTACCACGAAGATGATTGAAGAAGCCGCTGACCGCTGGGCTTTTCTGGTCAGGGTTCTAGAGATGGAATAGGTTTTGAATTTTAAGTTCTAAGTTTTGAGTGGTTCCCCGTCCGGCCCCTGCTCTCCTGCTTCTCTATCCCCTGCACCCCCGTCTTCCCATCTGTCGCTTGACACCTGACGCCTATCATCAACTTACCAACAGAGAGTTGTCAGGTTGATACCTGAGAGGGGTTTGTCTGGCTAAGTTTATTGAGTAAAAAGGAACTGTGGAAACGATTTTGCCGTTTACTATGCTTTTTCACTCATGTATCGAATTGCTGTTGTAGATGATAACGAGGCATGGTGCTTCGTCATAGTTAATCTGTTCCAGCAGGAAGGCTTCACCGTATCAACTTTTACAGATGCTGATGCTTTTATTCGAGAAGCAGAGCAGTTTGATATTGCCTTAGTTGACTTTTCCATTCCACCTCGCCGTTACCAGAAGGAGACGGATGGCCCTGATATTATCCGCAGGTTGAAAGCAAATTTGACAAAACCTCCCTTTCTGATTCTTATCTCCGCCTTCTTTGCCGAAGATGTGTTGCAGAGTGCAGATAAGATTTGTCCAGAGGCCGATGCTTACCTGAGTAAAAGCATGGGCTTACAGGAGATTTTGCACCAGGTGAGGGGGGTTGCCGCTTCAAGGAAGCCAGGGGCCGTTGGGGGCTCGGGGTTGGGGACTGGAAGCCAGGAGGTAGGGGTAGGGAGTAGAAGGAGATGAGAACGGGGATGAGTGGGCGAGTAGGTAGATAGCTTTCCGCTCACTCTAATATTCGAGAAACAATGTATTAAAATTGGCTGCTGCGATCGCCTCGGTGGGCCTAGCCAGATTAGCTTCCAGGGGAATGGAATCTCGCAAACGGCGGGCAGTTTGTTCCAGTTGTTCTACCTGGCTTTCGATGGTTGTTAGCCGTTGCTGGATGCGATCGCGCCGTTGCTCTAGCATCTCCAGTTCTTGCTGGAGCCGTTTCCTTTCATTCACCAGCTTGTAGATGTCTAAGTAGGCGGCTGCTTCGGTCGTCTGACGAGGCAGGGTGCTAACTTTAGGGCGAATCTGGCCCTGGGAGGGTCGGGGGCGCATAGGCAAGATGACAAACAAGAGATGTCCTTAGATTGCCCAAATATTTTCAGCTTTGAACGTTTTTCTCAAACACTTGTTAGGTTAGGACTTGTGCGGAATCTCTGCTGGCATGAGCCCTTTGGTTTTGAAGATGAAACTAGAATCCTATCCAATCGTTAAAGACTTGGTGCTGCTGGGTGGAGGGCACTCCCATGCGATCGCCCTGCGCCTGTTCGGCATGAACCCATTGCTAGGAATCAGATTGACACTCATTACGGAAGCTTCTGATACCCCTTACTCCGGGATGCTTCCGGGGCATGTGGCGGGTTTTTATAGCCGTGAGGAATGCCATATTGATCTCCGTCCCCTGTGCCAGTTTGCGGGAGCACAACTCTATGTCGATTCGGCAATTGGGCTGGATTTAGAAAGCAATCGGGTTCTTTGTGCCAGTCGTCCGCCTGTGCGTTTCGATGTACTATCGCTGGATATTGGCAGTACGCCCAAAAAACCTGCTGTTTTGGGTGATTTGAACGCCATTATTCCGGCTAAACCTGTCAAGAAATTTCTTGAAAATTGGGATCAGCTGGTTAAAAACGTTGTCCAAAATCCTGAAACTCCTATCTGCCTCGGAATTGTGGGTGGTGGGGATGGAGGGGTGGAACTGGCGTTGAATATGCAGCATCGCCTCCAGGAGGTATTAAAAGCGGCTCATCAGCCCTCAGACAGACTAACAATTCATTTGTTTCAACGAGAGGCCAGTCTACTGCCCAGACACAATCGTTGGGTGCGATCGCACTTCCACCAACTTTTGACCCAGCGCGGCATTCAGCTTCACCTGGGGGAAGAAGTTTGCGAAGTTCAGCCTCACTATCTCCGCTGCAAATCAGGGTTGGCAATGAACTGTGACTATATTATTTGGGTGACGCAGGCATCGGCCCCAGACTGGCTGAGCAAAGCGGGTTTGGAAGTTGATCCGCAGGGCTTTGTACGGGTGGATGATACGTTGCGATCGTGCTCCCATCCCCAGGTTTTTGCTGCGGGTGATATTGCCACTATGGTCAATCATCCCCGCCCAAAAGCTGGAGTATTTGCCGTCCGTCAGGGTAAGCCACTCTTCCATAACCTGCGCCAGGCCCTGCAAGGAAAGCCACTCAAACCCTACCATCCACAAAAGCACTATCTCAGTCTGATTGGAACGGGAGACGGTTCCGCAGTTGCTTCACGCGGGCCTTTGGGTTGGCATTCTCCCCTCCTTTGGAGGTGGAAAGACCGGATTGATCGGGCATTTATGGAGCGGTTCAAAAAGTTGCCAGAGATGGAAGGAACTGGGACGCCGGTGCCGAGATCACCCCTTACCCCCCATCCCTCACCCTCCATGCGCTGTGCAGGTTGTGGTGCAAAAGTGGGTAGTACTGTTCTGGAACGAGTACTGCAACGCATTCGACAAACGGCTTTCCCGGCTCCTTTGAGAGAGGATATTCTGCTGGGTCTGAACGCGCCTGACGACGCTGCCGTTGTCCAGATTCCAGCCGGGATGGTGATGTTACAAACGATTGATTACTTTCCTGCCTTGCTGGATGACCCGTTTGTATTTGGTCAGATTGCCGCCAACCATGCCTTGAGTGACCTGTTTGCTATGGGAGCACAGCCGCAAAGTGCGTTGGCGATCGCGACCCTTCCCTACGCCAGTCCGGCCATTGTTGAAGAAACACTCTATCAGTTGCTATCCGGTGCGCTGAAGATTTTACACGAAGTAAATGCTGAACTGATTGGGGGACATACCACCGAAGGGAAAGATCTGGTTTTTGGATTGGCCTGTCATGGATTGGCCGAGCCCGATCGCCTGTTGCGCAAGGGGGGGATGAAACCAGGGCAGGTGTTAATCCTGACTAAGGCGATTGGAACAGGGGTCCTGTTTGCGGCCAATCAGCTTCAAAAGGCAAAGGGGAACTGGATCGATGGGGCCATTGAATCGATGGTGCAGTCTAATCAAAAAGCGGCTCTCTGTCTGTTAGATCATCAAGCAACCGCCTGTACCGACATCACCGGATTTGGAGTCGCAGGGCATCTGGCCGAAATGATCCGCGCTTCTAAGGATATTGCCGTCAATCTCAATTTGAATGCGGTTCCACTCCTCAATGGCGCGCTGGAGGCTGCCCAGCTTGGGGTTACGAGTTCGCTCTATCCCCAGAATTTGCACGCAATCGAATTCATTGAAAATGTTGTTGAAGGGGCCGCTTATCCTCAATTCCCACTTCTGTTCGACCCCCAAACTTCGGGGGGATTGTTGGCTACGGTGCCTGAAGCAATGGGCGATCGCGGCCTCGCAGCTTTGAGGTCTTTGGGCTACTCCCATAGCGCTATCATCGGACATACCCTTCCTCGCTCAAACTCGACGAAACCTATCATGCTTGTGTAGCCAGGTGCTGAGGAATGGATGCCGAGCATAAAACCTGGTGTTCCGCCAGGAAAATTTTGACGGGTCGCAGACCCTCAAAATTTAACCCCCATCAACTTCCTGGGTATTCGCTAA
>JAIMBL010000214.1 GCA_023511615.1 Leptolyngbyaceae cyanobacterium HOT.MB2.61 | reverse complement strand
GCTTAGGACACTGGGTTTAAGGGGGGTGTGGGGGCTTAGCCCCCAGCCAGGGGTTCCACCCCTGCACCCCGTCCTAGGCCTGGTGGCTATAGCTATATCAGTTGTTATACCCATCACCCATCTACCCATCCACCCTTCACCCCTTCCCCTTCGACCATTGAATATAGGGCAGGCTGGATGCGGTTGCTCGAATCTGATTGGCATGGGAAACCAGTTGACCGCAGGCATCCCAAGTGCCATTAATCAGCATCTTGCGGGCACCTTCACTAATTGAAATGGGGGCAAAAAAGTCACCACAGCGAACTTGCATGGTTTCCAGATCAATAGATATGGAAGCCTGTGGATTATCGCTCAGAATTGTTTGGAGCTGCTTTACCGTTGCAAAATCCGCTGTAACACAGGGAATGCCCATCGCAAGACAATTGCCAAAGAAAATCTCAGCAAAGCTTTCACCCACGATCGCCCGAACACCCCATTTAGCCAATGCTTGAGGGGCATGTTCCCGTGAGGAACCACAACCAAAATTAGCATTAACTACCAGAATCTCAGCTTCCTGATAATGAGGCAAGTCAAAAGGGTGCTGCCCATTTGCCTGAGCCCGGTCATCCGCAAATACCTGCGCACCCAATCCATCGAAGGTCACACAGCGCAAAAACCGGGCAGGAATAATCCGATCCGTATCAATGTCGTTACCCATCAGGGGAATTCCCCGTCCTGAAATCGTTTTGACTTCGCTTACCATAGAGAAAAGTTGTTAGTTGTTGGTTAAGTTGTTAGTGATGTAGGGGGTGAGGGGTGAAGCAGTTTTGAGTTTTGAGCTAACACCTGACTCCTGGCCCCCTAGCCCCCAGTCCCTAGTCCCTCACTTTTGAGTCCTGAGTTTTGAGTGGTTTCCCTTGCCCCTTCACTCCATCCCTCCCCTTCCCCCTTCCGGCGTTGCTGATTTCGGGGATGAATTTAGAGTTGGATGAATTGAAACGAGGTTTCAATTCATTCTGCTATTCAGCTATCCCCCCCTTCCTTCGTTCTCCAGATTCTGATTGTACCGTCCCAACTGCCACTGGCGAGGGTTGTGCTGCTGGCGAAAGCCACGGCTGAAATGGAGGCGTGTCCGGCAAGGGTTGTGATCTCTTTGCCAGTGCGGGGATTCCAGAGTTTGAGGATGTCGCTGCCAATCGCCAACATTCTGCCATCGGGACTGAAGGCCAGGGAGTAGACGCGACCGGACTCAGGTGGGAAGGTTCGCTTTTCGCGCCAGGTTTGGGTACTCCACAGCTTAACCGTGCCATCCCAACTGCCGCTGACGAGGGTTTTGCTATCCGGGCTAAAGACCAGGGTAGAGACGGTTTGGGTGTGTCCTTTCAGCGATCGCACAGGTTGCCCGGTGCCCATCTCCCAAACGGTGATGACAGCCTCTCCCCCAGCACTCGCCAGCAGATTGCCATCGGGACTGAAGGCCAGGGCATCAATCCGTCCAGGGTGCCCCTGTAACTCGCCCTGCTCTCGCTGATGGGCCAGATCCCATAGCTTGATAGGGTCTTTGAGGCTGCCGCTCGCCAGGATGCGCCCATCGGGACTGACGGCAAGGCTGAGGACCGTATCGGTGTGGAGGTTGAGGCTACCCAATCGCTGCCCACCATGTAGATCCCAGAGTCGAATGCTTTTATCCGCACTGCCGCTAATCAGCAAGTGACCATCCGGGCTAGCAATGAGGCAGTAGATGAGGTCGAGATGTCCGGTGAGGGGGCGAATCGGCTGGGCTGCGCGAATATCCCAGAGTTTGATGGTAGTGCCGCTTGTGTTTGCCAGGATGGGAGCGGTGGGGCAGAGGGCGATCGCATACACCTTACCTGAGCTGGTGAATCGATGAAGGCAACGCCAGCTTGATGGTTGAGGAGTACGAGTCTTTGCTTTCTGCTGTTTGGCAGAGGCGGGCTGCTTCGGAACGGGTTCTTCAGCCAGGGGAGCCGACTCGGGTATCCGGGAGCGTTTAGTTCGGACGATCGCGGAGAGAATGTCAGCCCCTGAAGTTTGAGGGGTTGATAAAGGCAATTGAATTTCCAGATCTTTCAACACCTCGGCAGCAGACTGATAGCGCTGGCTCAGACCGGGTTCAAGCATGCGGTCCAGAACCCGTCCCAACCTTTTGCTAACCGGATTGGCCAAAAAATTCCGCCATACCCAGGCGTTTTGGCTGGTATCAAACAGGTCAAAGGGCGATCGCCCCGTCAACAGATGAATACAGGTCACTCCCAGACTATAGAGGTCGCTGGCAAAAACGGCTCTTCCCCTGGCTTGCTCTGGTGCCAGATATTCTGGGCTACCAATCGCTGTCCCGGTTCTAATCAGGGCTGTGCCAACGGCAGCTTTTGCAGCTCCAAAGTCTACCAGCACCATCTGCCCACTCAAAGCCTTTCCGCTTTTCAGCCCGTACTTGCGGCGCATTTCGTAGAGCAGACGGCTGGCATCGGCCACCAAAAACTGCCGCTGAGAATAGGTCAGGTCGGGATAGCTGCTAAACAGAGTAGCTATTTGCTGCCACCTTCCATAATCAGTCAGATCCATATTTCGGGGCGGTTTTGCCAGGCCCTGGCTCAGAAATTCGCTAAACCGTTGCTGGCGATTCAGCACATCCCGAAAGCCCTGGGCCGTTTCGACAGAAAGGGCTTGCAGCATCCCGGCCCAATCGACCGGGTTTGCCCGCCCTCTGCCTGCCTTGCTACCAGAAGTCAGAATAATATTGCTGGGCTTCACATCCCGGTGAATGACGCCGTGGGAATGAATGAATTCCAGAACGGGCAACAGACTGATGAGGACTTCCCAAATTTGCGGTTCACTAAACGGTCCCTGCTCTTGCAACAGTTCGGATAAGGTCTTGCCGTTGATGTACTCCTGCACCAGGTACTGATGCCGATCCTGGCTAAAGTGAGCCAGCAGGGCAGGAATTTGCGGATGGTTACCCAGTTCTTCCAGACGGAGGGCTTCTTGTTCAAACAGGTCAGCAGCTTTCTTGACGTGACGGCTGCTCTGGGAATTGGGCAGAAACTGTTTAATGACACACCGGGGTCTGGAAGGTTTGTCTTCGTCGATCGCCAGAAACGTTCTGCCAAAGCCACCCTGGGCAATGGGCTTGATGGGTCGGTAGCGATCTTTGAGCAGCAGTTTCGCTCCACAGCTCCGGCAGGACTGAATGGTATCCGGATTCTGAGGCTTCTGACAGTTTGGGTTGAGGCAGTAGCTCATAGCCTGGGAGCGAACAGCAAATATATGATAAGCGTTCCCCTGCATTTGCCTGTTGGAGTTGGAAAATTACCTGGATGAATTTCTTGTAGAGCTGTTGGAGCGGGTTAGGCGGCTGTGATAGTTTGGCAACAGGGTTATCAGGGGAGAAGGGAGTAGGCCTCAGGCGTCAGGCCAGGCTGTACTGGTGTTCCGACAGGAAAATTTTGACAGGTTGCAGACCCGTCAGAATTTAACCCTCATTCACCTCCTGGACGGCGCTGAATCTGGGGATGAAAAAGGTGCTGGGCTTGAAACTTCGTTTCAATTCATCCTGCTTTTCAGCAACGCCCACTTCCTGGGTATTCGCTACCCATCAATTAAGTTTGACAATTAAGTTTGACGGTGTACTAGTTTCAGGGTTGCGATGGTTGGCTATTCGTATATTTGACTGCTTTGTCTGCCATGCTGAATCTGGACAATCTTCCTAGAATCCGTTGCTTGAATTTGGGTTATCCATCTTTCCTCGCCAACAGTAAACAGTATGCTTTCCCTGTAGCCCGCACGATAAGGTGTTGGGGAAGTTGGGTTGGGCTGGCGGTTCTGCTGGGGATGGGTGGGTGCTCTAAGCTGTTGCAATTGCCGGTGCCAAAGCAGGTATCGGAGGCAGAGTTAAAGTTTCAAGTAACCCCCACTGCACCGGGAACCTATGCGATCGCTGGTACCACCAACCTGCCTGACCAGAGTCAGGTTCGAGTGGCCGCTATTCGCTATCTCTATCCTGCTAATCGGGCATCGCGTGACTTGAACCCCAAACCGACCTATTCCATCCTGGCGTATCAAACAGCAGCGGTGAACCAGGGAAAATGGGAGGTTTCGCTCAATCTCTGGAAAACCGCTCAGGATGGGCGTTACCAGGAGACGTGGCAACTGGATCAACCCAAACTCAAGATGGCTCTGGAGCCAGAATCAAAGGTTGTGTTTCTGGCAACTTATGTTGTGGACAACCGTTCAAACCAGCTTTTGAAATTGGATCAGCAACTGAGAGAACAGGGTAAAACACTAGAAAACGGGGTTTTGCTAACAACGGTTGACAATCGTCGCTATTTGCAATCTACTCAAAAAGTTGCGATCGCCCTTCCTACCGGAAAGACAACTCCCCCACCCATACAGCCAGAAGATGTGAATGGTGGTTGGGGAAATCGTTACCTGATGCCAGGTGAACCCCCCAATCCGATCAGGCTGGAGTTTCCTGAAAATCGCAAAACCAATGCTTTACCATCTCCAGTGGAATTTATGAAGTAACAGGTAATATAGCGATCCTATCTGGATTGTGAAAAGGGATTCCGCCGAAATTTCTTTTCACAAAACCCTTTTCTTTCACAAATCATTTAGGACTGCTATACCAGTTTAAATTGCGAGTCTGGCAGATCGACGGACGAAACCAGCAGGTTCGGGTAGTCTACGATTCGTCCCAGATTGCACTTAAAGTGACTGAGTAGTGCCCAAATCCTAATGATTATTTGAGTTGCTAATGATGGTGGCTAGCGCCACTCATCATTACCTTGATAGGTCTACCAAGTGACCGTGGTATACGGAGTCGAAGCGATACAGGGTTACAAACATACAGATATCAGCTTCCGTAAGTCGATTCCCACATAAATAGCGCTGCTGGCTTAAGACAGTTTCCCACTAATCCAAACTCTTAAAGAGTTCAGTTACCGCTTCTTCGTAGGCCGTGGGCCATCATTTTCTCCTAATTTTTACGCGCCTGGACAAGCCGACCATCCTGCTCAATATAAAACTCTTTAGAGCGGGCGATCGCACTGACTGATTTATGATCTGCCATAGCTTTCCACCATTTCTGCAATCGATTCAGTCCCGATGGCAATTGAAGTTTTAGAAAATGTTCCAACACAGACCATTGTTCAAACCAGGGGTAATAGGTTAAATCGACCAGACTCAACTTTTTCCCAAACCAGTAGGGACCCTCTAATGACAATTGCCCAAGTGCTTCGTGTTCAATGAATCGCAACAAGTGCTTCGTGTTCAATGAATCGCAAATAGTCAATCAACACTGGCGCATCCTCTACTGACTGTTGTGGATCAAAGCTATGCAGTATTTTCCTGGTATTGGCAAACAATTGGGTATCGGCAAAATTAATCCAGATCCGAGCCTGGGCATGCTGGACAGGATCTTCAGGTAACAGGGGAGGAGAGGGAAAAATCTCCTCCAGATATTCGTTAATAATGGCTGACTCCCATACCCGTACATCGCCATGTTTAAGCACGGGCACTTTGTTGTAGGGAGATATATCTGTAAAATTTGCAGGTCGATTTTGCAGATCAATTTCGACCAGCTTAAAAGGGACATCCTTCTCTAACAGGGTTAAGTGCGATCGATGGACATAGGGACAGAGAGCAGCGCTATAGAGTTCGATGTCAGCCATGATGTTGTTGAAACCATTTGAGCCAGTGGTTCATTTGGCAATGTTTGCCATGGAATCATGATCAAAAAGAATAAAAGATGCACCATCAGAAACAAGAAGTCCGCTTCTGGCTATCTTTTTGATTCATTGACACAGCATAGTGAGCAAAAGGGAAATTCCAGGGAAGAACCCATCAGCTCTTTGGCAAATTTTTACCTCTGGATGATAAAGCTATACTTGAATGGCACTGAAATAAGCTCAGAACTAAAGTTCTGGCTCAGAGCTAAAGTCAGTTGAAACTGACTGAAACGCAGGTCTGTTAGGGTTTGAACCTGTTTCAACAGGTTTTCGCTTTGAGCCTGAGATTTATCTAAGGCTCTTAAGTCAGTGACATTCAGCTATAAGTGACATTCAGCTATACTTTTTTGGTTTTCCAGAAATCATTAACCAATCATGCGACTGGGTGATTACCTCTGTAGTATAATGTAGTACCGTGATGAATACGGCAAACTTTGGAAGTAACTGCCAAAGGTAAGGGGCGATTTCCAGCGGAATGACGGAGCTAACTGCCATCCCTATCGCCCGTCGTTCGTTGCCTGACCTAGTGATTTCCATCGGGATGACAGAGCCAAATGCCGTTCTGCTCAAGCCTTTAGCCTCCTCTCATCTAAGACTCATCTATGCTGTCGTTTAACTCCGCAAGAACCACTGCAACTGCACTGATTGCTTATGATCTGTGCAAGCAATACGGTGAAATTCCTGTCGTTCAGGATGTGAGTTTTACTCTAAATTTTGGTGAAGTTCTGGGTCTGTTGGGTCCCAACGGAGCTGGAAAAACAACCATTGTTGGAATGCTCTATGGAGCAGTAACCCCCAATCGTGGATTTGTGCAGTTCGGTTCCATTCAGGTACAGAGCGATGGACGCACTGCTCGTTCTAAAATGGGCATTGTCACGCAAGAAGATAACCTGGACCCGGACTTCTCCGTTTTTGAAAACCTGCTTCACTTTGCCCATCATTATCATCTGGTTGGAAAGACAGCGAGAAAGCGTGTTGGTGAACTGCTGGCGCGGGTCGATCTGGAAGAACACGCCCAAAAACGAGTTGATGAACTCTCTGGAGGAATGAAGCGTCGTCTGGTTCTTGCCCGTGCCTTGATTAATCATCCTCAAGTTGTATTTCTGGATGAACCGACGACTGGGCTTGACCCCGATGCCCGCCAGGAGTTCTGGAAGTTAGTCATTGACCTCAAACAACAAGGCTGTGGTGTTCTGCTGACAACGCACTATATGGATGAGGCCCAACGTTTATGCGATCGCCTGCTTCTACTTCAACAAGGTCAGATGATTGATCAGGGAACCCCGATTGAGTTAATTGATCGCACGATTGGCAAAGAAGTTGTTGAAATAGAAGGTGTGGATGAAGCAAGGCTCCAGGCTCTGGCAACTCAGTTTGATACCTGGTGTCGTCCTTTTGGCAGCGGCTATCTGCTGGCATTGCCAACCATTCCTACCCCACTCTGGGATCACCTGGTTGCCACCGAACCCCAACGACTGACTCGTCGCCGCGCCAACCTTGAAGATGTGTTCCTTCGTTTAACAGGAAAAGTTCTGGAATGAAACGATTATCTGCTACCCCCTGGGGAGTCTATTCAGTCTGGCATCGCCATGCTAAGGTTTACCAGCGAACCTGGCTGGTAAACTGTCTCCCACCCATCTCCGAACCTATCATATACTTGATCGCCTTTGGCTTCGGGCTTTCCCCCCTTGTTGGAGAAATTACCTATGCAGGCCAGCAGGTATCCTATCTCCAGTTCATTGCCCCTGCCATGATTGCGATCGGTGTTCTGTTTCAATCCTTCTTTGAAGGCGGCTACTCCAGTTTCATCCGACTCAACTTTCAGAAAACCTGGCAGGCTTTACTGACTGCTCCCTTAAGTTTCATAGAAGTATTTTTGGGAGATTGGTTTTGGGCTGCTACAAAAGGAATGATTGCGGGTGGTTTAACTGGATTAGTTGCTGTCATTTGGGGACTTTATTCCCCACTCAATCTGCTACTCTCTTTACCGCTTATGCTGCTGGGTAGCCTCCTGTTTGGGGCAATGGGTCTTTTCACCGCTGGCAGTGTCCGCCAGATCGACCAGATCAAAATCCCCATCTTCCTGCTGATTGTTCCAATGTTTACTCTATGCGGCACTTATTTTCCCCGTGAGACATTGCCTCCGTTTCTACACGCGATCGCGACCGTCTTACCGCTGTCCTCACTGATCGATCTCCTGCGGTGGAATTTGGGGCTGCAACCCTACTGGTGGCTACAACTTCTCTGGCTTATCATGTTGATGCTTATCTTTGTGAGTCTAGCTGTCCGCAAAATTTATCCTCATTTAATCAAGTAGCTCTATACGATCCTGAAGATTCGTGGGTAGTCCTAAAGATGTAAGGATAGAAAAGACGAAGTTATCTCAATGGCATCATGTCAACTGCTCCGCTTACCTGTCCTAGCGGTAACTCTACTCATGTCGTCAAGAACGGCAAAATCCATAACGGTAAACAGAACTTTAAGTGTCGTGAGTGCGGTAGACAGGTTGTGCAAGACCCTCAAAACAAAATCATTGACCCAGCCACCAAAACGTTACTTGACAAACTGCTGCTAGAGAAGATTCCCTTAGCTGGAATTGCCAGAGTGGTAGGTGTTTCAGAACCCTGGCTCCAGAGTTATGTCAATGAGAAATATCAGAGTGTGCCCCGCCCAGTCCATGTACAGAAAAAAAAAGGGACGTTTAACCATCCAGTGTGACGAGATGTGGTCGTTTGTGGGCAGCAAAG
>JAIMBL010000213.1 GCA_023511615.1 Leptolyngbyaceae cyanobacterium HOT.MB2.61 | reverse complement strand
TGAAAATATCTTGCTCCCCTTCTCCCAAGTAGGGAGAAGGGGCTGGGGGATGAGGGCTTTCTTTAAGTTGCACATCACGTTAGTTGAGCCTTAAGGGACTAGGAATTAGGGGTCAGAGACTAAAGAGTAGTTGATGCATTTGAAAGTTGCTTTAGAAATGCCTATCCTGCTGTCATGAAGCTCTTATTAGCGATCGCTAAAAGGCCAGTATCAGATATAAAAGTATAAATGTACTAATCTGACCGGGTCAAATTAGATTAACCAATCAGAACTTGATCGGTGGATTGAGGATTGGCAGCAACCGCACATCCTGTGCTTTATCCCGCCGCTCTGATTTTGTATGAGAGGAAAGAATCACTTGCGTCTTGATGAATACCTGATGCAAGTGTAACCAGAATGGGCTGACTAGATAAGACGCTCAGTTTTCGCTATCGGCGGTTTCGTGCCGGTGGAAAATGTCAGTCCCATCAGGGTTTACCAGGCATCCAGGAGTTCACCATGACAGATACAGTTCAGTTTTCTGAAACCCAGCCGTTAGACACGCAAGTCCAGGATTTTGCTCTTTTGACGGCACCTGCGGCATCCTCTTCAGTGCTTTCCTACTCTGGCCCCACAGAGGTGTTAGTGAAGAAAGCAGTAGTGTTAAAGGGTAGCTACAACCCTCAGCAGATTTCAAAGGTTTCTCTGGTTGCTGAAGATAAATATCCCCTCACCGTCAGCCTGAACCCTACGGCAAAATTATGGCAGGTTAATCTTGACACTGGGTTTCAAACTCCTGGTGCACGCTGGTTGCGGCTAAAAGGGCTAAACAGTGCCGGAAAGACAGTCAAGAGCCAGGTGATTTATCTCAATGTCAGCACCAATCCGCTGACGGCAGGGCGATCGCTCAGCCTGAAGGTGATGCAAGACACTTTACTCAAAACCGCTCCAACAGATTCCAGTCAACTCACAGCCCGGCAAAAGGTGAATGTTGCGGCTGGAAGAATCTTGCAGGTGGCTCGCTACGGCTACGTAGATGGGCATTTGAAGGTGGAACTGGCGCAGGCGATCGCCCCCATCGGTACTTTTGGCTACTTCTATGAGCCCCACGTTCAACTTAGTAAGGGCGAGGAAGTTCTTCGTTTTGCGATCAATGATGTTCCCACAACCCCTCTCAATGCCCAACTGTTAGTCACCACCACCACCATCATCAAAACAAAGCCTGTTGATGCGGCCACTCTGCCAGCAGACCAGAAAGTAGAACTACTTCAGGGGCAGAACTTTCAGATTGCGGGGTATGCCTCTGTTGCGGCACACTTTCGCATCACCCTGGCCCAACCCCTCCAGGGGTTTGGAACCAGCGGCTACGTTTACTGGAAACACGTCCAGATTAAAAAGGGCAACGGCACAGTCACTTATGACCCCAGCGCTCTTACCGTCGTCGCTATAAAGCCCACTATTTTTAAGAAACGTCCAGTAGATTCTGCGGCGCTCAAACCCGAAGAAAAATTCCACTTTCCAGTCAACAAGTTTTACGGAGTTTCCAGCTATGCCGTAGAAGCGGGACACCTCAAAGTTGCCCTGACTGAAGAACTGCCCGGCTTTGGCAATACCGGATTCCTGTTCCCCAACTTTGTGTTGATGAAACGGGGTGGCAAATCCTTTAACCCGGTGCCTCCCCAGGTTGAACTTAGCGTGCCTTACTTCTCCCAGCGCGACAATCCTCGCTACTCCTGGTCAACCTGCAACGTCACCTCCATTGCCATGGCATTCTACTACTACGGCGTTCGTGCCAGGAATGGGGGGCAGTTAGAAGATGAACTTTTGCAATGGTGCATCAATAAGGCAGGGGAAGGTTCCCAGACTGACCACAATATCCTTTCCCAACTGATTAAGGCCTATGGGTTTCAGACCAGTTTTTCCACCACGCGCCAGTGGGTAGAAGTAAAGTCGGAATTAATCAACCGACGGCCGGTCATATTGGGAGGCGATTTCACAGCCAGCGGCCACATCGTTTGTCTGATTGGTTTTACCTCCCAGGGCTACATCGTTAACGACCCCTGGGGTGACGCCCTTACTGGCTATACCGATACCGAAGGTCGTAAGCTCATCTACCCCTACTCCTATATGGATCGCGTTGCTGGACCCGATGGAAAGGTATGGGCACATTTCATTTCGCGCTAGAGCGAGTAACATACATGGGTCAACCATTCGGAGGGTATACCTGTGGATTACGAGACTGCCCGTAACCTTTTGGTTAGCCAGGGAATGGCAACCGAAGAGCATTCAGACGCGTTGTTGACTCATTTGAAGCAAGGGCACCCCCCCATTCCTGGTCAGATTACTTCCATTTTGCTGGCTTTGAAAGTGGTATTTGAGGCGTTGCGAGACGTCGGACAATTCGATCGCCAGCTTGCCTGTGCGCTCTACCTGCTATCAACGGAGAGCCGTCACCAGTTTAATCTTGGACGCAAGCGTGGGGTCGCCTGGCCTCCTTTACTGGATGAAGACCTGACCCGAATTGCCACCGCCGTAAAGAGTATTTTCGTCGGCACCTGGCAGGGATAAATTCGCTAGGGCTGGCGGCAGATTCCAAATACGGAGGTGTAGCCATGGAGGAAGGTACTGCCAGCAACAGGACCAATCTCACCGTTGCAGAAAAAACCGCTGAGAGGTGTATTGGGATAGTACCGATGAAACAGGCGGGAATCAAAATTGGGTTCGCCATATAGCCCTTTTCCCCGGCCCAGGCAAGAGAACATGAGGGCACCTGCGATCGCCCCTGGTGGTTGATACCTGACGAGTAGCGTCTCCAGATCTTCAGCCGAAGCCTGGGCATCTCGTAAATGAAACTGGATGCGCTGACCGGGACGGATGCGATCGCCAATCGCGATCGCCCCCACCCGTGGATCCACCCCCAGAAGCTGGCGAATCAGAAAATCTCCCTGCTCCAGGTTTTGCTTAAATTCGTTCTGAGCAACGCCAACAAACAGGGAATGCTGTGCGAGGGCCCGGTCCTCATCACTCAAGTTCTGAAGCAACTCCTGCAAGACCTCTAGAGGCGTGCGCTTCTGGGAAACCAGAGCTCCCCTACCATAGGGAACAGAACTGGAATCCCCCTGTTCCTCCAGCCCAAATAGGACATTTCGCTCACCCTCAGTTACCCAATACGGTTGCCCAATAGGGCGACAGCCCTGAGCCACAATCGTTTCCAGAACAATGTTTCCACTCAGGGCAACCCCAACTGTTCCCTCCCGATAGAGGCGGTAATTGCAGAACAAACCCGTAGTTCCACCCCCACTAACGCTGGCCAGCCCACCCACCTTCACCGCTCCTGGGTAAGCAAAATCTAGCCCTTGCAGCAAGTCATTAATTTTTGAAGAAAACGGATCAGAGAGCAAAATGAAGTTGGGTTGCTCCGTAACAGGTACGCCAACCAGTTCAACCCAGGAATCGGGAGGGCTATCCAGATCTGGCAAATCCTCTGCGGCAAGGTGAAAGGAGCGCACTTCTACACCCGGCAGCGCTGCCAGAGTCAAGACCAGGGCGGGTTCCCCTTCGACCTCCTGAGCCTCTCCATAGGAATCCATCCCAATCACCCCACCCCCCCCACAACCAATCAGGGGTAATCCGGGTAAATGCTCCCGCAACAGGGGCATTAAGCGGGGATATTCACTCGCAAATGCTGAAGAGATAAAGACTAGGCCCAGATCAGGAGATATTTGTAAAGACTTTTTTGCCTGCTGCACAACTTCTGCGATCGCCGCTTCCAGTGAAGGGCGAGTCGATAGGGCACTAACCCACTTCATTGAAGTAGCCATGGGTTCTACAGTCATAGGACCCCCTTTGAAGAATTACCAACAGGGTAACCGGAAATACTTCCCATCGCCAGACAACCGTTAAACCAGTCTAAGCCGAATCAACGGAGCTTGACCCAACCTGTACGGATCTACAGTCTGATTGTTCGCGTTAAGATATATGTAGGAATACTGCCTGGGGAAGTATCCTCTCCCCTTGTTGGAGTGGGATTCTTCTTAAAAGATCAGGCAAAATCGCATCGAATGCGGCTCATTCCCGCATAGTTAATATGCAGGAATGAATAACATGCGAATTGAGTACTCGTTAGTCGAGTTACCAGGCAGATTTCTTGCTGGGAAGCCCAATATCACCGATGAAGTTTGCCCATAAACCCAAGAGACTGAGATTGTAATCCATGAGTGACATCAAATCCAAAATCGAACAGGAGTTAGCAGAAGCCCGTGCTGTCTGCGATGTGAGTGGTAGTGACTCCCCCGAATGTGCAGCCGCATGGGATGCGGTGGAAGAGCTGCAAGCTGAAGCTTCGCATCAGCGACAGACGCAACCCAAAACTTCCCTCGAACAATACTGCGACGACAACCCCGAAGCCGCAGAATGCCGGATCTACGATGACTAGTGCCTGCCTGTCAATTTCGTCAGGTAGCGATTCTTAATACTTTTTGAGCCCATGAGTAGCTAGAATGCTTAGTCGCATTCCGGCTACTTGTTTTTGTGTGATTGCCAACCCCTCCTCTCATGCCAAATCCTCCCTGGTTACAACCCCTTGTTTGGACAGACTATCGTCTGGCCATTGTGTTTACTGTCCTGCTTCCATTGGTGCTATCCATCTGGGCATTTGTCAGCAAAGCAGAGACCATCCAAAAATTGCTGATCATCTATTGGCGAGTTGCCAGCCTGCTGGCAATCACTGTTTATTTGCTGATTGCCGCCATGCCCCTGGGATTTATCTCTGGTTGGCTTGCCCGCATTTTGATACCTATTTCCCTCTGGTTCTGGGTTGATCTCAATGAAGAAATTTCAGAGCAGCCCCCCAGCCCTCTCAAGCTGACGTTTACTTCCTGGCGTTGGGCGGTATCTATTTACTGTGTTTTGGGTGTTTTAGCGCAACTTCCGGTTCTGTCCTGTGCCTTTATGGGCCATAATGATTTGCTAAAAACTCCTCTCTGCAATGTATGGTTGCAGGCTCCCTGGTCATTCAGGGAACTGTTTCATAGGACTACAAAGCCCTGGTTTTTAGGCGGGGTGGGATTGGTTGGACTTGTAATCTACGTCATCTATTTGGCCTACTTTGTGTTGGTGCGACTAGGTAAACAGGGGCGCTCAGCAACCGGGCAGTGATATAGTCAGCAAGTAATATAGTCAGTATTTAAGGCAGATTTCAAACGCATAAACCACTCTTCAGTCCCCATCCCCTAGTACTCTGTCAAATTGAATTTGACGGTTAGCGAATACCCGGGAAGTTGATGGGGGTTAAATTTTGACGGGTCGCAGACCCTCAAAATTTTCCTGGCGGAACACTAGCTCTAACCCCTCAAAAAGCATGGCTAACTCAACTAAGAAAACCTGCAAATTGAAAACCCTGTAAACTTCAAGCCTCAATTTCCTCCCGTGAATAAGCTCACTCGGCTGGAGAAGTATACGGAAAAGCGCCGTCAGGAAGTGCTATTAGTAACGGCTGAAGTGAATGGCGAGCGGGATCAAATTGCGATTTTCAGGGGCTTTTCTAGCTCACTGATGCGCCCAACGGCTTTTGACCCAGATGTGCCCGTATTGCCTCATGATGCCACGATCCTGACAATTGATCGCCTGTCAGGCCCTTATAATCCCACTAATCCCCAATATCTTCAGCGGGGGTTAACCTGGGAAACGGTGCAGCCGCTTCTAATAGAGGCGGGTGTTTGAACAATGCTGCTCCGTAGTGGAAGTGGCTATGATGAAGCTTTTCTGAAGGGGCGCGATCGCGCCCTCCAGATCCAGTCCATCTGATATAAGCTGGCCATGATCCATCAGGTTGTACTGCTTCTCCAGGCTGATTGAGAGTTTTGCCTCAGTCTGTAGAGTGATTGTATCTTCCCTGAAATCTTCTTTGGTCCCCTGGATCAAAGGAAGTTAATTTCAGGCCCACTCTCACGCAAATAATTAAGTTTCTTTGCTAAAGAAAGTGCTATCCTCCACTTTGAGTGTGTTGTGTGGGGTTTAACTATGGTTCTATCTCCTGCCTCGATTAAAAAATTTGGTGTAGGCTCTGTATCCAATGGAAATCAGGCTCTCCTTGCCAGGGCAACTGACGTTCCCTCAAAATCAGTTACGTCCGAGAGTCTCCCAGAACTTGATCTAACAGCAGTTGGTTCCGGATGGGGAGGGCTTCAGCTACCGGAGAGCCGTTTGTTTGGCACGGATGGTATTCGAGGGCGGGCTGGAGAATTATTAACCGCACCCCTGGCATTGCAGCTTGGGTTCTGGGCCGGGCATGTATTGCAAGTGAGTGCAGCCACTTCTGGTCCAGTTGTCATTGGACAGGACTCGCGAAACTCCAGCAGCATGCTGGCAATGGCACTTTCTGCCGGACTGACAGCAGCAGGACTTGAGGTATGGGACTTGGGACTGTGTCCCACTCCGGGGGTAGCCCATCTGACCAGCCAGTCCGAAGCAATTGGCGGAGTGATGATTTCCGCCAGCCACAATCCTCCAGAGGACAATGGCATTAAGTTTTTTGGCCCTGAAGGTAGTAAGCTCTCCCTGCCATTGCAAGAAAAAATCGAAGCAGCCCTCAGGGGTAACACAAAAGATTTCGGCGCAGTTAAGCCGGGGCGATGTGGGCATCACCATTACCGACCTGAGCTTACTCAAACCTATCTTACTGCTCTTCAGCAACCTTTGCTGCCAGAAGGAGCCATCTATTCCGCTCCCCTGCGAGGAATGCGAGTGGTGCTGGATCTTGCCTGGGGAGCCGCAGTGTGGCTTGCGCCTCAGGCATTTCAGGCACTTGGAGCAGAAGTGATATGTCTGCATGCTCAACCCGATGGCGATCGCATCAACGTGAACTGCGGTTCTACCCATCTGGAGCCATTGAAAGCGGCTGTGAAAGAGCATCAAGCAGACCTGGGTTTTGCCTTTGATGGCGATGCGGACCGCGTGCTGGCAGTGGATTCCCAGGGACGCACCGTTGATGGAGACTACATTCTTTACCTGTGGGGAAGAATGCTGCAACAGGTGAAGCAATTACCTGGAAACACCATTGTGGCGACAGTTATGTCCAACCTGGGCTTCGAGCGGGCCTGGGAGAAACAGGGCGGTAAGCTGATTCGGGCTGCCGTTGGCGATCAGCATGTCCATGCAGAAATGCTCCGCTCTGGCTCCATGCTTGGGGGTGAGCAATCCGGTCATATCCTCTGTCGGCACTATGGTGTGAGCGGCGATGGGCTGTTGACTGCTCTCCACCTGGCAACCCTGGTTCAGCAATCAGGGGCGACATTGACGGATTTAATTGATCAAAGTTTTCAAACCTATCCCCAGTTGCTCAAGAACGTGCGGGTAGAAGACCGCTCCCGTCGGCTGAACTGGAAGGATTGCGATCCATTACAGAACGCGATCGCCAGGGCAGAAGCAGCGATGGGTGACCAGGGAAGAATCCTGGTACGCGCTTCTGGCACAGAACCTGTCATTCGGGTGATGGTGGAAGCCGTTACCTCAGATTTAGTTAACTACTGGACAGAGAAGCTGTCATCCATCGTTCAGCAATATCTAGCTGAAGCTTGAGTAAGTAGGTCGACATAATTAATTGGAAGAAGGGGGAGTGGGGGCGTTGCCCCCAGGCAGGAGGTTTCACCCTCTCCACCCCCAAGACCATCTTTAATTTAATTGCACCCAGCTACTTACGATTTAAGCACTGCCGAGAGACAAAATGGAGGTGGGGTGAAGACCCCCCTTATTTATATTGGGCCAATGTCCTGGAGTTGAGGCGTTACTGAATCTGAGGATGAAGAGGGTACTGGATGCTTGAAACTTCGTTTCAATTCATCCTGCTTTTCAGCAATGCCTGGAATTGATGGTGTGGGAAGAAATGCCCAGTGCCTGTCGCTTTAAACCCAGGTTAGTAGAACGGCTGAGGAGACCAGCGATACAGCTGCCATAAAGAGCTGTGATTTATTCCTGATTTTTTAATACGATTGTTTGATTCTTCATTTGTACTTCACTGAAGAGATCCCTTTGCCTGTTAACATCGTGATTGTACGGGAGTAATACTACTTAAGTGTAAATACGTAGATACCCCTACAGACGATAGAAGGTTGCGATGGAATGTTTGAGGAATTCAGTTAAACGCTTTCAGTTAAACGCTTTCAGTTAAACGCTTTCAAACTACTGGTGCATTACCACTCTTAGTCCAGCCTTGAATTGCACTACTGACTTTGCTGAAAAGGAGCATCAACCGAAACGGGATTTTAAGCATCCAGCAGTCATTTCATACTGGGATTCAGCAATGCCGTTGCACTACCAGGAAACACATTGTCAGTTAAAACTACCAGTTAAAACTACTAGGGTAGGCATCACCTTTTACCTCGTGTTATCGTTCAGTAGTACTACCTGGTAGCCCTTCTAAGGTATAGCTGTCGCCAGGTTGCTTAGGACACTGGGTTTAAGTGGGGGTTGGGGGCTTCGCCCCCAGCCAGGGGTTCCCCCCCTGCACCC
>JAIMBL010000212.1 GCA_023511615.1 Leptolyngbyaceae cyanobacterium HOT.MB2.61 | reverse complement strand
AAGTTCCAGCGAGTTTCAAGATGTAACCATCAACCTTCTCAAAGCTCGTGAAATACTTTTTCAGCAAGCCCTACTTATGGTGTAGACTCCGTAGGAACCATTGGGTTTCACGATTTCATGCAGCGCGATCGCGATGACTGACGACAGACAACTTAACTCATCCGAAAAACTCGACATCCTCATCGATCAGGTAGGACTCCTGACAGAGGGCTTGACAGAAATCAAGCCACTGATCCAGCAGCAGACCGAAACCAGCCAAAAACAGGCTGAGATGATTGGGGAATTAGCCAAATCTGTGAAGCAGCAGCGGCAAAGTATCGATCGCCTGGCAGATGTCGTAGAAGCGACAAACAAAAGTCAGTCAGAGGCAATCAAACAACTAGTTGGGATTGTCAATAAGCTAATCCAGGAACGGGCCTGATTTCATTCACCCATCACCCCATTGCTAGTTGTAATCTTCCTCAACCCGACCCACGCCCGTTCCTGGGTAGTAGTTGCTCAGAATTTGTTTGTAGTCATAGCCCTTTTCGGCCAGGTCGAGGGCTCCTAGCTGGCTCATCCCGTGACCTCGAAAAGCTTCAGCAACGATGTCGTCGGAGGCCGCGTACAGCGATTCCACAATTCCCCCCCGATAGCTGACAAACTCTCCGGCAGTAATATCTACCGCCTTGCGAGTGGGGTCAGCTTCTCGCTCGATTCCCGTATAGACCTGGTAATATTCCGTTGCTCCCAGGTTATAGAGAGAGTGAGCCGGTTTGAAGTAGTAGGTGAGAGCGTAGGAACGGGCTGCAACTGCCTGGGCTTTCAGCGCCTCCATCGGCCAACTGGGGGAAACCTCACTGCCAACAACGCTATGCAGGTATTGCCTCAAATTGACGTAGTTAATGCCCCACAGGTTGCCCTGGTCAGAAACGAGCAGCAACCGTCCCCGATAAATGCGATCGCCCAACTGAAACACCTGACCAATCCCCGGATCCAGAATCACGATTGAGGGCAGTTGCCAGGCACCCAACCGAATCGAATCTCCATCAGGTTGGGCTGTATACGACGTCCCAGGGGAAAGTTGTTTCAGGCGGCGTCCATCCTTATCCATCAGGACAGCCTCACTGAATGCGCCAATCGTAGTCGAGGGAAGCCCTTCGGCGATCGCCACCCGGATTTCAATCAGAGAATCGACCGTTGCAGTAGATGCCAGAAATCTTGACTTGGCTTCTCGATTAATCGCCTTCTCCTGTTCAGTGTAGGTAGCAGGATTAACAGGTTTGGGCGGAACCTTAGTCGGTGGAGACTTACGAGCCGCTGGGGAAGGTTTTGCAGAGGGCGAGGGCGAGGGCGAAAGGGCAACAGAAACGTTGGGTGAAGGGGAGGCGGCTGCAATTTCATTCTGGGATGAAGCGGCTTGCTTTTGTGGTTGGTTTAGAACAATTGCCCCGAGGGAAAGCCCCCCCAACAATGGCAGCACAACCCACAGGTAACGCTTAATCAGGCTAGAGAATTGAGGTTCTGTCATGCTAAACGGTGATTACTACTAACGAGAAGCGTCAGTCCTGGTCAATCGTTGCTGTTTGAGGTAATCGAAAACACTTTTGTCACCAATGTCTGGCGGAATGGGTTGAATCACCTTTCGCAAAGCGAACACTAGAAAAAGAATAACCCAAAGTAGTAGTAGCACCCGTTCAATCTGTAGTGGTAATAAGCCTACCAGATGGCCTAACAACAGTACAGGAACCAGAGGGGTTAAAAACTTAGTTTCTATCCGATTAAAGCAAAACGCTTCTTTAAAGAAAATCCCGGTTAGGGCAGCAAATACAAAGCCAACCCCCAAAAGGGACAGGGGCTGGCTGTAAACTGTTAATGCAAACGGCTCTGGGCTGAAATGAGCGATCGCCAACGATGCCAGACAGCCAACCGCCCAAAACACCTGCAATGTCCGGTGCAACGGTTTCATGTAAATGTGAATCGTCAACAAACTGATACCCAACGCCACGCAGAACACTGTATACAGGGGAGTGAGCAGACGCAAAACTGTAGAGTTGTCTCCCTGCCACAACACCAATCCGGCTGCGATCGCAAAGCAAAGTGCCGCTACGGCCAGACCACTCCGATAAATCACCACCCCCCGACGGTCCTCATCTGTGATCGTAAATTCACCAAAATGTCCCTGATAAACAACTGGCTCCGCTTGCATAAACTATCCTCCAGATTCTGATATCGCTCCAGATTTGATGCCTACGGCGAGTTTCAAATGTATGAACCACACTTCAGCCCCTGGCCCCTAGCCCCCTAAAGCCAGCCTCTAGCTCTTCAAAGTGTGGCTAACTCAACCGAAACCCCCTGTAAATCCTACCTCGTCCTCTCTACCCCCCTCTTCTCTTTCGCCCTGAACTCAAAACTCAAACACCCTTCACTAACCCCTAAAAACCAACAACTAACAACCCTCTTCTCTATCCTCCACCCTCACCTCAACCTCCTGTCCCCAGTCTACTTTAAGCTCTGCCTGGGCATTGCCACCATTGATAGCGATTTCTACCCAGCCGTGGCTACCAACCAGAGCAACCCAATCCCCACTGGCACTGTCGCTATAGGTCTGTTTACCGGGAATGGTCAGGTTAGAGACCGCTACCATCCACTTCTTTCCCCCTACCTGCGCTTCGGGAATATTCGTGACCAGGTTGCCAAAGTGATCCGTTGCCTGGATGCATCCAATGATTCGAGAAGTGCGCCCATCCAACTTTTCGATGCGGATAGCAGGAATGGCTAGCTGGACTAGCGTTTCCGGTGCGATCGCCTGCCCCAATGCCTCCAGTGGTATCCCCCGGGCAAGATAAGCACCCACCGGAGCAAAAATATCACGCCCATGAAAGGTGAAGCTCGGTTCGGGAGTGCGCCAGTATTGAGAATTGGTCAGCTCAACCGCAGCAATTAGCGGCTGTTGGCTCAGGACTCCGCTAAATAGCCCATTGTCTGGCCCAACCAGATAAGCAGAGGGATGAGCAGGGTCGGTGCCTACCGCCAGAGCAATCGCCCGCCGACTGCCGCCAACCCCCGGATCAACCACTGCCACATGAACCGTTCCTGAGGGAAAGTAAGGGTAGGCCGTCATTAGCGCAAAGCGAGCAAGGACAATGTTTTGGGGGGGAATCTGATGAGTCAGGTCAATTACAGTTGCAGCGGGATTGATCTGGGCAATCACCCCTTTCATCACTCCAACATATCCATCACTTAAGCCAAAATCTGTCAGAAGCACCAAAAAGCCACTCTGAGTCATCAACCATTCCTGCCATCCCGATGATTACAGCCATATTCAAACACAGCGTTGCTGAATCTGGGGATGAAAAAGGTGCTGGATGCTTGAAACTTCGTTTTAATTCATCCTGCTTTTCAGCAACGCCTCAAACACCTGAACCCCACCTTAGCCCCTGGTCCCCAGCCCCTAACAAAAAGTAGGATCGACGACTCCTTTTTGGGAAAAATCGCCTTAAATCCCTATGACAAGATTTCCTGACAATTAAAATCAAAAACAGTATATTAAGCTACAGACAGTAATTTATTGCTATTATGGAACCAAATACTGATCCTGAGTTGATTTGAAGCAGTACCGACTATGAACAGAAATCGTCAAGAGACCCGTGCCAAAATCGCCGAAACCCACCGGGCAAATCTACGGAAAAATTTGCAACGTCGCCTGGAAGTTGCTAAAGCTAAGGGTGATGAACAGCTTATTCGTATGCTAGAAGCGGAAGCAAATTACCTCAGCTAGTCTGCAGAAGAAGCTCCCGGAAGATATTTTGCATGGTCAGGTAAGAAAGGGTACGTAGGGGATACGTACCCTTAATTTTTTGCTTGGGTTAATATTTTTTGCTTGGGCTAGTGGAGTGCAGCCTTGCCTGTAAATACTTTTTCGGCTGGGCCTGTCATATAAAGGTGATTATCTGTTTCCGACCATTCGATTTGCAGGAGGCCACCGGGTAGCTCAACCACCGCTCGGCGATCGCATTTTCCAGTCAAAACCCCTGCCACCAGCGATGCACAGGCTCCTGTTCCGCAGGCCAAGGTCATTCCTGCCCCCCGCTCCCATACACGCATCTTGAGATAATCGGAACGAACAACCTGGATAAACTCGGTGTTGGTTTTCCTGGGGAACACGGAATGGCACTCAAACTGCGGACCGACGGTTTCCAGGGAAATGGCTGCCACGTCATCCACAAAGGTAATGCAATGGGGATTGCCCATGCTGACACAGGTAACCTTCCAAACCTGCCCTGCCACATCGAGTGGATAATCCACTACCCTTTGTTCAGGGCTTTCCAAGGTTGTCGGAATTTCGGCAGCAAGTAACCAGGGCTCACCCATATCAACTGTGACCAGCCCTCCTGCTTCAAGTTTGGGAACCATCACACCAGCCAGAGTATAAACGTGATAGGAGCGTGTTTCCGTCATTCCTTCCAGTTCTGCGACAAAGCGGGCAAAACAGCGAATCCCGTTGCCACACATTTCTGGCTCAGAACCATCGGAGTTGTAAATTCGCATCGTATAGTCGGCACCCTTTTGCCCTGGCAAAGCAAAAATTACCCCATCTGCACCAATGCCAAAATGGCGATCGCACCATCGGATTGCCTGTTCTGGCGTCAGCAGGGGTTCCGCAGACTCTCGGTTATCAATCAGGATGAAGTCATTTCCTAGTCCGTGGTATTTGGTGAACTCAATCGCCATAGATTATGTTGCAATAGGGTGTGTGACATCTATGTGAGCTTAGTTGTTTTTGGGGACGCCAGCAATGACTGTTGAACTAGAAACCGGACTACCCAGTGTTCGCCAAATTCAAACCCTGATTCGGGAAGAGCAAGAAGTTGAACTGAAGCTAACGACTGGTGATTTGCTGGCGGGCAAGATCCGCTGGCAGGATCCCTATTGTATTTCTCTGACAGACCAGTATGACCAGCCCACGATCGTCTGGCGGCAGGCTATTGTGTACTTGAAGCCCAGACTTTAGTGCCTGAGCAAGCAGCAACGAAAATTACTCACTGCCAAAATTTTCATTCTTTCCTAAAGTTCCAGCGGTTCATCCGTTGGCAAACAGTCCCGCACGGCTTCGCTTACACTTACGGTTTTAATCGGAAGTGGAGGAACGGCTGAAGCTTGAGGTTCGGGAGCAATCCAGCGACTTGCCTGGCTCAGGGAATAGAAACCGCCGCAGAGCAGCAAGCGATCGCCCGCCTGTATTTCGCTTTTCCCATCGGGATAACTAATAAATTTGCCCTCCCGCCGAATTGCCTGCACCAGCACGCCAAATTGCCGCCGGATGTGTAGCTCGGCCAGAGTTTTTCCAACCACGGGGCTATTTTCAGGAACCAGCAGCCATTGACAGGAGGCATTTTCCGTTGGGACAGCGGCTTCTCCTTTAGCCAGTTCATCAAAGGCTGTCAGTTCATCCGATGCTCCAATTAACAAGAGGCGATCACCCTCTTCCAGCACCGTCCTGCCATTGGGGTAGTCCACCTCTTCCCCACTTTCTCGCTGGATTGCCATCAGACTGACCCCTGTCAGACGGCGCAGATTCGTTTCCTCCAACGTCATCCCAACCATCGGCGAGTTTTCCGGTAGTGAATACCACCGGCTATTCATTTCCTGGCTGGCGACCTTCAACTCGCGCGATACCTGATAGGAAGGCCGCTCAGGCCGCAACTCTGCGTAGTGGGAACTGCGAATTTGCTGCACCTCCCGTTGAATTACAGGTAACGGTAGACCAATTCCGGTCAGCAGGTGGGATGAAAGCTCTAGACTGGCTTCAAATTCAGGCTGTACGACTTCTTTGGCACCCAGTTGATAAAGCAATTCAATATCTTTATCCTGGTTTGCCCGGACCACTACATCCAGGTCAGGAGTCAGTTCCAGAGAACGTTTGAGGCAAAGACGGGTACTCATGGAATCTGGCAGGGCGATCGCCATTCCCTGCGCCGTCTTCACCCCTGCTTTCTCCAGAACATGAAGGCTGGCCGCATTTCCATAAATGTAGGGAATTCCCGCTTCCCGTAGCTCCTGAACCCGGCGTTCTGATTGATCAATCACAATCACAGGGTAGTTGTGATCCCGTAAGAGCCGCACGATATTCTGGCCCACGCGCCCATAACCGCAAACAACCACATGGTTTTGAGAAGGTAGCTCCTCAGACGCCTCTAAGGGTTTATCAGTGCGATCCAGATAGGCTTTCAACCAGGGAAGGGACTCAGCCCAAGCAAATAATTGGGGAATCAACCGCAAAACGAATGGAGTCAATACCAGGGTGACAGCCGTTGTTCCCAGAATGAGTAAATAGACCCGACGGGAAACCAACCCCAAAAACTGCCCTTCACTGGCCAGAACAAACGAAAACTCCCCAATTTGGGCTAACCCTAAACCGGCAATCAGGGCGGTTCTCAATGGATAGCGGAATAGCATCACCAGAGGGGTGACAATCAAAAACTTACCGATAAATACCAGTGCCACCAGCCCCAGAATTAGCTCCAGATTATTCCAGAGAAACACCGGATCAATCAGCATCCCGATCGCCGCAAAAAACAGGGAAGCAAAAATATCCCGCAACGGTTCTACATAGGTCAGCGTCTGGTCAGAATACTCCACCTCCGAAATCATCAACCCAGCTACAAACGCTCCCATTTCAATCGAGAGCCCCAGATACTCCGTCAGCAACGCAATTCCCAGACAGAGCGCCACCACTCCCAGCAAAAAGAGTTCTCGGCTTTCTGTCCTTGCCAGCATGCGCAACAGGGGAGGAATCACCCAAATTCCGGCAGCTACTGCTCCCAGGGCAAACAGCCCGGTTTGCAAAAGTGCCCAGCCCACTGCCACACCAATCTCTTCCGGGGGTTTGTCTAAAGCAGGCAGCACCGCCAGCATCAGCCCCAGCGCCAGGTCCTGCACCACCAGCATTCCCAGCATCACCTGTCCATGGGGAGTGCCCGTCTCATTCCGCTCTATCAGGCATTTGAGCACAACCGCCGTCGACGAAAGCGACAGAATGGCTCCCAGAAACACTCCCTGCGCGGGAGAAGCCACCCACCCCATCCCCAGGGATGCCAGCGTCGTCACCAAAATCGTCAGAGCAATCTGAAGCCCCCCCCCACCCAGGCTAATTCTCTTAACCTTCTTGAGTTCGGAAAAGGAAAACTCCACCCCCAGGGCAAACAGTAGAAACGCCACCCCAAACTGGGCCAGCGTTTCCACCTGAACCAGTTCTTTGATTAACCCCAACCCGGTTGGGCCAACAATCATTCCCGCCAGCAGGTACCCCAGCAAGATAGGCTGCCGCAATAGGGCTGCCAGAATCCCTCCAACAGCAGCAGCGGCGAGTACAGATACTAAATCGACAATTAACCTGAAATCTTCTTGCACAGAGTATAAAAATTATGAAGTATTACCCTCTATAAACTTCAGAATACAAACTTTTCCGGGCTTCCGGGGGTTCTGGCAGAGAATCTTTGGTCACCTCGTCAGAATTTAGTAGAAACGATGGAAACCGGAGCGATCTAGCACTATCTTGGACTGCCAGAAACAGGAACGATGCCTATGGCTACCCCAGCTCCAATCAATCAAAATCCCTGGATAAGAGCGAATCTGGTCTCTGTGATTCGCTCCACTGTTGCGATCGCCACCCCAGTGAGCCTGTCCATCGCTGGCTGGATATGGGCATTAACAAATGCAGCAGAGGCGTTGCAAGTCAGAATCATCCCCTCCGCTCCCCGTCTGGGCGATACGCTCTCAATTGTTGCCCAGTACGATAACCCGGAAACGAACATGACTCCGGTGGTGAAGATGGGCGATCGCACCTACCAGACCTTCCTCATTGGCCCCAATCGGTTTCGGACGCTGATCCCCACGACTCCCCTAGACAAGCCAGGAATTTTGCTGGTCCGCACCGAGGGAGGAGGTGAGGTCAGCAACATGAAAGTACAGCTTAAGGGGCGTAGCTTTCCAACTCAGTCAATCTGGCTACCTCCTGGCAAGGATGGCGACATTTCAGATGCTGAATATAACCGGGTGAATGCGTTTAAGCAATTGGTCACCCCCCAAAAATTTTGGCATGGTCCCTTCCTGCAACCCAACCAGGGCCCGATCACAGGTATTTATGGCATTCGCCGTTATTACAACGGCGTATTTGCCAATGACTACTACCACCGGGGAGTAGACTATGCCGGGGCTTATGGTTCTCCAGTTATTGCACCAGCAGCAGGACGGGTTGTCCTGGTAGGCTACGAGAAAGATGGTTTTCGGGTGAACGGGAATATCGTGGGGCTGGATCATGGTCAGGGAGTTACCAGTGCCTACCTCCATCTCAGCCGAATTACAGTCAGGCAAGGGGATTTTGTGAAAGCGGGGCAGGTCATTGGCGCAGTTGGGGCAACCGGAGCGGCAACCGGACCCCATCTCCACTGGGGATTGTATGTCAATGGCCTTTCGGTGGATCCTGCTCCCTGGCGAACCAGAGGGTTTGAATAAGCGTTGCTGAAAAGCAGGATGAATTGAAGCGAAGTTTCAAGCATCCAGCACC
>JAIMBL010000211.1 GCA_023511615.1 Leptolyngbyaceae cyanobacterium HOT.MB2.61 | reverse complement strand
GCTTAATCTCATTCATCTTCCTGGAAAAATTATTTAAGAATCAGCTGATTACTGATTCTTAAATAATTTTTCCAGGAAGATGAATGAGATTAAGCAGATAACTCTTTAAATTTTGTTCAGATTGAGCCAGTCTTTCTATAGATTAAGTTTGAACCTTGCCTATCGTGATTCTCATTCTTAAACAGGTGAAAAACTATCTGAATAGATCCTCTTTAATCAAGGCTTTAAGATCAAGAATTTCTTTATGTTCTGAGGGTCAGTTACAGGCGATCGCTGAGAGTTCTTGACATTGCGGATGGTTCTCCCTGGTAAACCACCCGCAATGAGTTTAAAGCCGGCTAGTGGCTTTGACTGACTGACAGAATGCTAAACCAGCTACGGTGAAAGATACTTGACGGTGACATTATGGGGATTTAATCGTCGTCATTGTCATCATCTCCATCATTACTTCCACCGTGGGGGCATGAATTGCCAGGATCACATCCTTCGGAACCATTGCCAATTCCCTGGTTGCAAGGGCGTTTACGGGGTTTCTTGCCTGCGCGTCGATCATCATCGCCGGTGTAAACCACTGTTCCACTGGTCACACCCATTCGGCGGTAAGTGGTCATCAATTGACTAACTTCATAGACAGAAAGTCTGGTTGTACTGAGGTTAACGACCTGAACCAGTTGACCAGGGAAGGATACTAAAGCCGGAGCCAGATTTGTGCCAAACACCTGAATGACTTGGTTCACCAGTGCATAAGACCCGGTTGTGAAAGAAACTGGGTAGGTGCAAATTGGGCGAGGCACAGGTAGACCCGGTAAAGCAAACATATCCAGACTAACACTTTGAAGAGTGCTGAGGAAGGTGACACGCGTTTCCTGAAGTTGCTGCGTCTGAATGACCTGAGTGAAATAGTCATAGATTGGGGCGTTTCGATCAATCACAAAGTCTTCGTTGCGATCGCTGCCGTAAACCGTGCGCACGATGCCATATTCAAGCGGGCGATCGGGCAGAACCAGGGTTACCGTATTACTCGATCCAAGCAGTTCGAACTCGCTATAGCCAATCAGTCGCTTACCGGTAAACAGGCGAACAACGACCCGATCGCCCGCATACAACCCCTTCAGGAATTTGGCTTTTTGCTTCTTCCCTTTCAGTCTGTAGCGGAAATCTCCAATGAATTGTTCTTGCAAAAAGCTCTGGCTGTTTCTTGCTTTTAACGAAACGCGCGCAACGACATTTGATAAAGTTGCCGATTTTTGAACAACGGCCAGACTGAAACGGCTCTGCTCTCGCTGGGTAGAGGATGAAACAGGTTTCGAATAGGCAACAGGTTGGGCACCAAAGGGGGAAACTGGGTTAGGAATGATGGCGGTTGCCTGGGCTACCTCTAGTGAATTCACGCCAGCATAGGTAGCGATCTGGGTGGTTGTGGTTTGCGCGATCGCGTTGTATCTCAGCACCCGCTCAAACTGGATTGTTTGCAGCCGTTCTCCCCCCTGGAGATCATAGCGAAGCAGGGTGGCAATTTTAAGCTCCAGGTTAGATAAATCAGTTGTGCCCAATCGCCGTTGTATCTCGGCAATGGGAAAAACCTCTGGAGCCAGGGTAACTCTTCCAGCCTGGTTGGTGATTAAACGGGCACCTGTACTGGTAAAGACTTGTACCCACTGATCATTGCGGCGGGCATAAATAAAATAGGCTACGTTGGCATAGTTGGTCGCAGGCTTGTCCAGCAGATCGAGCTGGAGTACCAGTTGGTTGGCGTTGGTAAGGCGGGCACAGTGCAGAGCAGCTTTCCAATCTTTGTGGTGGCGCTGCTTTTCTTTAGGATGGCGTTGCTTCTTGCTGATGAGTAGAGGTTGTTGGGTTGCAGGGGTGGGAGGTACATAGCTACCCAGTACGACGGTTGTAGCCAGTGCAGCCATGGAAAGCCTTTTCCAGAAAGAGCGCTTTTGCGATTGGGACACAAGTTTGCCGGAGTTGTTCATAGGTCTGTTGTGAATGAATTAAGCGAGGTAGAGCGAACAAATGCACCTCAAAGACACACCAAACCTCCCCACTAACCCACTGCAATGGGACCTTTGCCATTTAGATGGAGCAACCAGAAGGTCTACACTGCCGGGTTAGCAGAGCTTGGCTTTATTTCTCTCTCTACAGACCGAATGAATTGAGGGATGTTTCTGATTACACCCAGTTTTATCTCTGCTTTATGAGTGCTTTACTGCCACTTAATAAAGTCATCTAATGCGTTCGGTTCTCCTGGCTTGGCGGTGAAAAAGTAGCGTAAGCTACTCTTTCATCTCAAACAAAATCCCTGGAATATTAATTTTGTTTTGGTGATAAGCGACGCTTATCACCAAACTCTCAGGAGAACCATGCGTTTTACAGGTCAATAGGCTTATGAGGGAGGCCTGGGTGTGGGGGTTGGGGGCAAGCTACGGCGCAAGGCGAGCTTTTTTCAGACGGTTGGCTTCATACCATTCTGCGATCGCGGGTACCCATGCCTGAAAGTGAGGCCAGATGGTTTCACAGAGCTTTTGTGCCTCTAGCTGAGCGTCCAGTTTCCAGCGCAGATCGAGAAGATGCATCAGTGATCGCACGTTGGCTGACATCACCCAGTGCTGCCGGACATCAAATGGGATCAGTCCACGGGCATGTTCCTCGGCAAACCCCTGATTGATTCGTTCAGCGTAACGGCGACAGGCTTCCAGACACCACTCAATATCTTGCTGACGTTGCTCCGGAGTGTAGTCATACCGTTTGCCTTGGCGATCGCTGTAGGCTCCAATGGGACGAAGATAAAATACCTCTTCAACCTCGCGTCTGCCTTCCACAACATCAATAATGCGCCTGCCTGTGTAGCGGAAAGATTGGACATCAAAAGAAACACCAACCCTGTGAGTCCGAATCTGCTGCATTGTGCTGTGGGGAAACCAGCCGCAGTTGAGAACAATTTGGGGATGTTCCAGGGGGCCATAGTGTCCCCGATTGCCTGCCAGAAGGTGTTTAACGATGATCTCCCCGCATTTTTCTTCGGGTGGGAAGCGATCGCGATCGTCCCAGACAAAGCCTTCGGCATAGTCCTGATGCATGGCAGCATAGATAACCTGCTGTGGATTTGGAGTCTGGGCAATCACTTTAACAGTAAAACGATCCATAAGTTCTCAGGGCTAAACGCATTAGGCTCCTTAGAATAACCTTAGTCAGGTTGGAGACGATTAATCCTAAACCTTTTGTTAGCATCGCTCCTGGACTGACAGGTAACCGATACCACCAACCCGGTTGACTGCCTTCCTGACTGATCTGCTAAAATTTGCTGCTGCCTTCCTGATACTCTGTCAAATTGAATTTGTCAAATTGAATTTGTCAAATTGAATTTGTCAAATTGAATTTGTCAAATTGAATTTGACGGTTAGCGCATACGAATACCCAGGAAGTTGATGGGGGTTAAATTTTGAGGGTCTGCGACCCATCAAAATTTTCCTGGCGGAACACTAGTCCCTTCTCCTGCCTTTTTTTCTTTCTTCTTTCTTCACAGTTTGAGTTCTGCCAGTCCTAGGTAGCGAACGCCCTGGGGAGAAATTTCAAAGCGACAGGGTAAGACTTTGATCCCAAGGGCTATCGCCTCTCGCAATAGCCGCCCATAAACGGGATCAGCCCTATCTCCTGGCGAAAAATAGGGACAATCTCCGCGGTTAATGAAATAGAGCATTACCGCTGTAGCTTCCGGTAATAAAGCCATCAATTCACGCAAATGCTTTTGTCCACGGGTGGTTACGGTATCGGGAAATAGAGCAATTTCACCCTGTACCCAGGTTGTGTTTTTCACTTCAATATAAATAGGTTTACACGAATCCCCCGTCAGCAAAAAATCAATCCGACTTTTGCGATCTGTTCCATAGGGCACTTCGTAGCGAATGGTAGTGTAATCTTCAAGCCTGGGAATAACCCGCTGGGTCAGTGCGAGATTGACAATTCGATTCGGTAAGCTAGTGTTGACTCCCACCCAGGTAGGCCTGTTATCGTGGACTTCAATCATCTCCAGCGTGTATTGAAGCTTGCGGGTGGGGCTGTCAGTGTGGGAAACCTGAACCCGACTGCCAGGAGTACAAACGCCAGTCATTGGCCCGGTATTTGGACAGTGGGCAGTGATGATTTCTCCAGTCGTTAATTCCACATCTGCAAAGAAGCGCTTGTAACGCTTAAGCAAAATGCCGGGGTAAAGTAGCGGGTATTGGTAAAGTAAATCAGTCATGAAGTAGAGAAAAGCTCCGAAGTGTCAATAGCCTAAAACAGTCACTTTAGCTTGCTTACCTGCGCGATCGCCCTACGCAGTAAGGGGTTTGGATAGTAATTGTAGTAGGGTGGGCAATGTCCACTGATAGGGGGTTTGGATAGGTACTTTGTCTATGAAAGAGATCGCTCTGCTCAAGTTGACCACAGGGATATGCTCAAACGAAACCCGTGCAGCTTTGGCGAGAAAAGTCAGAACTTTTTAACTTATTGAAACGGCTCTATTGAGTAGATAAGTATTCGTAATACAATAAACGGTTGGCTTCTTAAGCGTTCAGCGTCTACATCTAAACCTAACTGGGGTTCACTTTCTATGTCTTCCACCATTCGCTTCTTAATGTGTCCGCCGGATCACTATGATGTGGACTATGTAATTAATCCCTGGATGGAGGGAAATGTTCATAGGTCATCGCGCGATCGCGCCGTTGAGCAGTGGCATCAACTGTTTCACCTTATTAAGGAGTATGCGATCGTTGATCTGGTGAAACCCCAGCCGGGTGTGCCAGACATGGTATTTACGGCAAATGCGGGCCTGGTTTTGGGAGACAACGTGGTTCTCAGCCGTTTCTATCACAAGGAACGCCAGGGAGAGGAACCCTTTTTCAAACAGTGGTTTGACGAGCAAGGCTACAGGGTTTACGAACTGCCGAAGGATCTGCCCTTTGAAGGAGCCGGAGATGCCCTGTTTGATCGAGAAGGGCGCTGGTTGTGGGCGGGCTATGGTTTCCGTTCAGAACTGGAAACCCACCCAATGATTGCCCGCTGGTTGGATATTGAAGTACTGTCCCTGCGATTAATGGATGAGCGGTTTTACCATCTCGATACCTGCTTCTGCCCATTGAGCGATGGCTATCTGCTCTACTACCCTGGAGCTTTTGACGCTTACTCCAATCGGTTAATTGAGTTGCGGGTGCCTGCTGAGAAGCGAATTGCAATTCGGGAAGAGGATGCCGTCAATTTTGCCTGCAATGCCGTTAATATTGACCGCCTCATCATTCTTAATAAGGCCAGTGATGAGTTGAAGCAACGGCTCAGTGCGGTGGGTTTTCAGTTAATTGAAACGCCCCTGACTGAGTTTATGAAAGCAGGTGGGGCTGCCAAATGTTTGACACTACGGGTTACGGAGCCGATTCGGGAAGAAGTTCATGCCGGAGCCGCCGTTGAAAGCCGGGTGATTCGGATGGAAGGTCATCTACTGGATGCGGGCCTGATTAATCAGGCCCTTGATCTGATTGTGGAAGGGGGTGGCAGCTTCCAGGTGCTGAGCTTTAACCTGGGTGAGCAGCGGCAAAGTACATCCTCGGCTGAGGTGAAGGTTACAGCTCCTTCCCACGATGTGATGGAAACTTTGATGAGCCAGTTGATTGACTTGGGAGCATTGCCGCCGCCCCAGGAAGTTTGCGATATCAACTATGAAGTTGTCACTCAGGCCGGAGTTGCCCCCGATGACTTTTATGTGACAACGATCTATCCCACTGAAGTGCGGGTGAAGTGTAACTGGGTCAAGGTGCAAAACCAGCGCATGGACGCGGCCATTGTTGTGGATGAGGAAACCATGACGGCCCAGTGCAAACTCTTGCGTGACCTGAAGCTGGGCGATCGCGTGGTAGTAGGAGTCGAGGGCATCCGTACTATTCGCAAGACAGAATCCCGCGAGCAACGGAACACCCAGGAGTTTAGTTTCATGGGGGCAGGCGTTTCCAGTGAACGCCGGGTAGAGTTGGTGGTTGAACAGATTGCCTGGGAACTTCGCCAGATCCGGGATCAGGGAGGCAAGGTAGTCGTCACGGCTGGTCCCGTGGTGATCCACACTGGCGGAGGAGAACACCTGTCCAAGCTAATTCGAGAGGGATACGTGCAGGCTCTGTTGGGTGGTAATGCGATCGCTGTCCATGATATCGAACAGGCACTCCTGGGTACCTCCCTGGGGGTCGATATGAAACGGGGTGTTTCAGTCCGCGGTGGGCATCGCCATCACCTGAAGGTGATTAACACAATTCGGCGTTGTGGCAGTATCGCCAATGCGGTGGAGCAGGGGGTTCTAACCAGTGGTATCTTCTACGAGTGTGTCCGCCATCGGGTACCATTTGCCCTGGCCGGTTCCATTCGTGATGACGGTCCCCTGCCCGATACTCAAATGGATTTAATCAAGGCGCAGGAAGAGTACGCCCGGTTGATTCAAGGAGCCGACCTGATCTTGATGCTGTCCTCTATGCTTCACTCAATTGGGGTTGGCAATATGACACCTGCCGGGGTGAAGATGGTCTGCGTCGATATCAACCCCGCCGTGGTGACAAAACTGAGCGATCGCGGTTCCGTTGAATCGGTTGGTGTTGTAACCGATGTGGGCCTGTTCCTCAGTCTGCTGGTGCAACAACTCAATAAGCTAACCAGTCCTTATCGGATTGCCCAACCAATTTGAGAAGTGGAAAGGGAAAAAGAAACAGAGGGAAGAAGCCAGGAGAGGCTAAGGACAGGGGCCAGAAGCCAGGAGGATAGGTCAGAGAGTGTGGTAGAACCGCGGCTCTGACTCCTTGAAACCCTGATTCTCTCGCCTCCCCTTTTCAGGATTGCCACAAAAAAATTGACAAACCCTGGAGCCAGAAAGTCACTCAAAACTCAAAACGTACTAACTCAAGATCGATAAACATCTGGTACGATGCAAGGAGATTTCTCTTTTTTGGTCGGGTAAGAACACTGAATAACTCCTCTGCTGTGAGAAGCTCTGACCAGAGTGCCCGTAATGCGTAACTTTTTAGCTGATCGTCTTCATCTTCTGGAATCTGCTCAATAGCTAAAGGCTTCAGCCTCAATCTTGTACCTGCATCGCCAATTGAGCAAAGAGCCTTAGCAGCACTTACTCCTGCTTGACTGACAAAAGAATTGGGAGTTGAAACGAAAGCTAGGAAGGAAGCAGAGCCTAGTTTAAGCTGATAAGTTACCATACGAATCGGCAAAATCAATGGCACCTACTTCCCGTCTCTATCATGTGCTACATGAATATTTGAGTCAATGCCAAAACCTTTGGTGTGATGTCAGGCATCTCCAGACTTTGTGCTGGATGATGATTGGTATCCTTCAGAGCCAAAACGTTCATCTGAATGGGTTTGGAGTGTATGTGGTGAGTCGAGCTACTTATGCTCAGTCCCACCAACGACGGTTTCGGCGATGGTTATCAAATCGACGAATTGACGTAGCCGCCGTTCATCAGATGCTGATGGCTCAAGCCTTATCTGGATGGGGCAAAGACCGCATCTACCTGAGCTTGGATACAACGATGGTGTGGAACTGTTTCTGCATCGTCTGGGTTGGGGTGGTGTATCGGGGTAGAACCATCCCGATTGCTTGGCGAGTTGTCGTCCAATCCAGCAGCACTGTGCGACTGTGGACGATTCAACGGGTACTGCGGCAAGCCGCACGAGTGATGCCCGATGGAGTCGCAATTGTTCTATTGGCAGACCGAGGCTTTGCCGATGGCAAGTTGATGAAGTATCTCAAGGAGAACTTGGGTTGGCATTTTCGGATTCGCATCAAGCGCTCGTTCCAGTTTCAGATGGAGGGGCAGTGGCTCAAGGTATCGTCGGTGTCATTGCAACCGGGACCAGCTTACTTCACACCAATGGTATCCGTCGGCAAAACCAAGCCTTATCCGAACGTGTATCTCGCCTTTGCTCATGACAAGCAAAGTGGTGAAGTCTGGGTGATTGTCAGTGACGAGCCGACAAACTTGCAAACCTTTGCCCAATATCGCTTGAGATTTCAAGTAGAGGAGTCCTTTTGGGATCTCAAATCGAATGGATTCAATCTGGAAGCTTCCAGGCTACGGGACAAATTTGCCCTGTCTCAATTGTGTGGGGTAATTGCCTTAACGATGTTATTTCTAATGCTGTAAGGGGTACAAGTAGTGGCTTCAGGCACGCGTCGTCAAGTCGATGCTCACTGGCAGCGAGGCATGAGTTATCTCAAACTTGGGTGGAACTGGATTCGCCTTGCTATCACTCACTAATGGAAGATTCCCGTTTTTCAGTTCTTATCGAGTCTGCCTGACCCTCAACCTGCCTTTGCTTCCAAGCGACAACAGGAGGACTCATTCAGGCGCGAACACCGTCCTTAGCCGCATTCCAGCTTCTTAGTTTTGTCAGTCAATCAGGGTAACACCCTGAATTCCGGAGTTATCCAGCATCAGTAGAACTATGTAGGGCTTGCTGAAAAAGTATTTCACGAGCTTTGAGAAGGTTGATGGTTACATCTTGAAACTCGCTGGAACTT